>JAKMGV010000132.1 GCA_022424725.1 Paracoccaceae bacterium | reverse complement strand
AACTGCTCAGTGGATATTGTTTCAAACACTGGGAACTTTTTGACAAAAACGTCCGTCATATAACGCTTGCCCTCGATATGCCCTTCTGGGGCGTACTTCGCATAATCAAAGAACTCATCGATATAGTTGGCTGTGTTTGTCATCTGACCCGACACTTCAGCAATCAAATCTAGCCTAATATTTTGTTGTTCCTGGCTCAAACCCGGCAACTCTGAGTTCACCCGCTGGATAAGCTTCAGCAGTGCTAATTCAGATTTTTGCCCACCGTTTTTGATAAAGTATTCTTTGAGAATTTTAGCTGCAGAAGAAACATCTGTAATATCTGCACTTGGATCATTACGAGCCAGATCAATCCTCATCTTCCACTCTTCGATATACTCTTGCTTCATCTGTTCAGCCAAAGCTGCATTAGTGGTCTTGAGCGATTTCTTGAAACGCCTTGCCCCGTTAAAGTGTTCCTTTACGTCCGCAGGGATGTTCATGCAGACCATCCAAACGTCACCTTTTTTCTCTAAATATTTCCCAACTGATCTGGTTTTAGGCAAGCAGTACCCCCCTATTACAATTAAACAATCCCTAAAACTCATATTATATGGGTTTTTTTGCATTATGAGACGGTCTCTCATCGCCCGCTCCAAATTTCCCAAATTTGGTTGAACATCTTGTCACATGATCCACTTGCGTTAATTCATGCGGACGGAGGAATTGCCGATGTTTTCACCAACCCTTTTGTCGAAAATTCATGAGCTGACAAATAATTCTAGCGTTGAAACATTTGTCATTGTGGGCGCACAGGCGGACAGTACCCTTTTGATGTTGGTTTCGGTCAGTACGCGATTTGACAGTGGCCTGATGTTCAAAGAGCTGGGATGCTATGCCACAAGTGACGCCGCCATGCAGGCCGCCGCGTCCGTTGCAAGCGCGCTTGAGATTTATGAAGAGGTTCAGATCGTCAGCGTCCGTTTGGATACCTAATCCAGATCATCCTCTGATGCTTCCCAACCGTGTCGTTTTACCAATTCATGGGTCAGACGCTTTTTGTATCGCCGCTGACGCCGCCGCGCCTTGCTATTTGTTTGACGCCATCCCTCACGCTTGTCCTGCACGATGTCATCCAGATCATCGACCGTTTCCACATATTGCGCATCGGATTCATAGGTACGTTTCGCCATTACCGAGAAATTAGGGGCCAAGTGCCAAAGGTCACGAAATGCTTGAATTGAAATACAAATGGGATACTGAATATCGGGACAGTTAGGCGGGTGTGATGGATCACAAAAGCTTTTTCAAAACTCTGAACCCCAAGGATAAGGCGCGCTTAAATGCCCGTTCTGACGCGCATGGATTGCGCCATTTAATGGTGTATTGCGCAGTGTTGGGGGGGGACAGGTTCGTGGATTTATTTCACCCTGCCCCTGTGGCAGATTATGATGATCCCGCATGGTATCCTGATTGCGTTTTTGTTCACATTGCAACATGAATGCACCCACAATACGCCCTTTAAAACGCATTGGCTAAATAGCGTTGTTGGACATGTCATCGCGTTTCTGTTGTTTCAGCCCTTTTTGTGGTTTCGCTATTTCCATTTGGCACATCACAAATACACCCATATCGCAGGGAAAGATCCCGAATTGGATGGCCATGAAAAACCAGACAGCTGGGGCGCGTTGTTACGCCATCTTAGCACCGTGGATTATTGGTGGGCCAAGATCAAGACATTGATAGGGAACAGCGTTGGGCCGCTTACTGCATCCTATATCCCACCGCGCAAACGGCGGGCCCTGCGTGCAGAAGCGGTGCTGTTGATTTTTGCCTACGGCCTTGTTTTTGCAATGGCGCCTACTGCCCTGCTCTGGCTGTGGATTGTGCCGCTGATCCTTGGGTTTCCTGTGTTGCGCCTTTATCTGCTCGCCGAACACGGACGCTGCTCCGAGGTGGAGGATATGTTTTTGAACACACGCACCACAGTGACATCACGTTTCGTGCGGTTTTTAGCGTGGAACATGCCCTATCACGCGGAACATCATGCGATGCCCTCGGTTCCGTTTCATAAATTGCCAACGCTGCATAAAATGACCGCCGCACATCTGGGTCAGGTCAGTGACGGGTATTCAGATTTTAGCAAAGAGTTTGTTTCGTCGTTTCGGGATTAACCGATGATCCACAACACACCCAACCCTGTGATGATTGTGAAAATTACGGATCGCGTCAAAATCGCGATTATGGCCGCAATCAAACCCGCAAGCACCGTGGTGTTCCAGATCTGAATGTCTCCCGCCTCATCCAGAAACAGTGCCGTCGCGATAATCGCCGAAAGGACGGCGGTGGGCACATAACGCAGATACCGTTCGGCCCAGTCGGGTAATGTGCTGGCACGCAGGCCCGAAAACATGGAAAAGCGCACGGCGAAATTTGCCAATCCCGTTAAAATCATAACGATCCAAATCATGCGCGATCCTCCAAATGGGACAGAATGCCACCCACAGTTATTCCAACCACGGCCGCTGCAACGATCCAAGCATTCCACGGCAGTACCTGACCAAAGAGCGCCACCAATGCGGCCGATGTGGCCGCAGCAATATCCGACACGCGGCGCAAATTTGGCAGCACCAAGGCCATGAATGTCAGCGGTATGGCAAAGCCTAGGTTCAGCTCATCCGGAATTGTGGCGCCAGCCAAAACACCGACGACAGTGGCGATTTGCCAACACACCCATAACGTCAACCCAGATCCCAAAAGGTGATAATGCGCCAATTCGGGGCGATCCGTTGTTTCAAAACGCTTGATCGAAATGGCAAATGCCTCATCCGTCAACAGATATCCCAAAATAATGCGCCAACGCAGGGATAAGGGGCGCAAATACTTTGCAACTGCCGCACTATATAGCATATGGCGCAAATTGATCACCGCAACAGAGGAACCAACGATCAGGGGTGATGCACCCGTGGCCCAAAGTTGCGCAAAAACCACCTGAGAGGCACCACCAAAGACGATCGAAGACATCAATATCGTTTGCAGGGGGCTAAGCCCGCTTGCAATGCCCAAAACCCCAAAGACCAAGCCAAACGGAACTACCCCCAATTGCAGGGGAAGTTGATCGCCGATACCACGAAGAAATTCGCGCATGTTATCGGATGTCATCACGCACCTCTGTTCCATTCATCAGATGCCAGTGATGGGACATCCGCAGACAAAGTGCAAATGCATTTAACGCAGGCTTTGTCCTGCCTGCGACATTTCCTGTCGTGCATTGCTTGACACGATCTATGTTGTGCCAGAGGATGCGCGCAAACCATCATGAAAGGATCAAAAATGGGACGCATTGCTGATTTCAAAGCGCTTGTAAAATCTGGAAAACCACTCAGCGGCACATTTTTGAAAACCCCTCACCACAATATGATCGAGGTGATGGCGCAAAGCGGGTTGGATTTTGTGTGCTTGGATGCGGAACATGCACCCTTTGATCGGGGGGCGATTGATGCCTGCATGGCCGTATCACGCGCGCTTGATTATCCTGTTTTGGTCCGTGTTGGGGATTCGAGCCCGCGCGAAATTTTGTGGGCCTTAGACTGCGGGGCCGCGGGCATCGTTGTGCCCCATGTCGATTCTGTTGAACGTGCCGAGGAAATTGCACGCACAGCTCGGTTTGGCAAAGGTGGCCGTGGATTTGCGGGTACGCCGCGTTGGGGTGGATTTGGCACCGAAAAAATGGCCGACCTTTTGGAACGATCGCAACAAGAAACTGTTGTGTTCGCCCAAATCGAAGAAGACTATGCCGTGCCTCTATCGGATCAGATTGCCGCAATTGATGGCATTGATGCGCTTTTCGCGGGTCCCTCTGATCTTACGGTCAGCATGGGCCACACGGCAGTGACGGATGATTTGATTGGCGAAGCAATGACAACAATCGGCAAGGCCACCAAAGCGCATGGAAAAGGCTACGCCAGCTATATCGGTACCGCCGAAGCCGCCGCCGCGTGGCACGAAAAATTTGGCGTTCATATCTTCTTTGTGGCCTCGGAACACAACTGGATGCGCAGCGTTGCCAATGCAACCGCCGCCACAATTTCTAAGCTATAAGGCAACGCCCTGTATCAGATTTCGCGATTGCGCCGTTTCTGACTTTTGATCACACGAAACCTCGGGTAGAAATGGATCAAAAGGGATCGAAGAGTGGCAGAAACGTTCAATATTGTTGTGGTAGCGCAGGCTGGTCGGCTTGAGTATGAGGCCTGTTTATTTGCGGCCTCACTCAGGGCGAAAAGCCCCAAGTTCAAAGGTAAGCTGTTCATCGCAGAACCCCAGCCAAGCGGGCGTTGGCCGCATGATCCGCGCATCCAAAGCCCCGCCTGCCGGGATTTACTACACGCCTTAGACGCCGAAATAGTTCCCTTTGAAAACAAAGCATTCGGCGCATATTATCCCTATGGCAACAAAATCTAATGTTTGGCGCATATCCCAAACGACGTCCCGTTTGTGTTTTTTGACACGGACACTTTAATCCTTGATGAATTGATGGATGTGCCCTTTGGTTTTGACCGCCCCAGTGCATCCAATAAGGTAGAAGGCACATGGCCTGAAATTGAACCTTATGGCCCGGGGTACACCCAAATTTGGAAATCGCTTTATGATCGCTTTGGGCTTGATTTCGACAGTTCCATGGATCTGTCGCAGCCTGATGAATACTGGCGTCGGTACCTGTATTTCAACGCAGGCTTTTTCTATCACCGTGACGCGCATGAATTTGGCAAACGATTTTTGCACTATGCCCGTGATATTCGTGACAATCCCAGCCCCGAGACAGAGTGTCAGGAATTAAACCCATGATTGGATCAGGTTGCATTACCGCTTGTGATCCACGGGCTTGGAGGTGGGCGCGATGCATTGCCCAGCGGATTTCTGGATGGCACCCACTCATGTCATTATCGCCTGATGCCCCTGCTGTTTGCACGTGAAAGCGATCATTTGGTCGACACCCTGCGCGAGGTTGCAGCCCCAAACAAAATCAAAAAGGTGCTAAAAGAGTACACGCCGTTCAAACGGATGATTTACCAAAAACGCGGACAAAAGGTGCGCGATATGTTTGATTGTGACAACCTGCCGCGCAAAGAACGCCAAATTCGAAATCGCATCAAATCCGCAGGTTTGTGGGAAAGATAGGCTTTTTGCCTATTGTGCCTTGTTTCGTCTCTGCGTAGTTTCTTGGTTAAATTTTTT
>JAKMGV010000131.1 GCA_022424725.1 Paracoccaceae bacterium | reverse complement strand
TGAGCATGGCGGAATGGATGATTGATGGGGAACCTTCGATTGATGTTTGGGCGATGGATGTTGCCCGCTTTGGCGATTGGGCGACACCCGATTGGGGGACGGTCAAATCCACGGAAAACTATGAACGTCGCTTTGTGATGACCTTCCCCAATGAAACCCTGCCAAAGGGGCGTGTGCAACAAACAACCGCGCTTTATGACCGTCTGGTGATGAAGGGTGCGCGCATGGGACAATCCTTTGGGTTGGAAAACGCGCTTTGGTTTGCAAATGATCCCTCAGATGCGTGGGAGGACCCGACATTTGAACGCAACCGTTCGCACGATTATGTCGCCGCCGAATGCGCCGCCGTGCGCAGTGGCGTTGGCGGGATCGAGGTTTCAAACTTTGCAAAACACGTGATCAAGGGCGCGGGCGCGCGGGAGTGGTTGAACAAAACCATGGCGGGCTTCATTCCGAAACCTGGCCGCATCGCCCTGACCCCGATGATCACGGAAAAGGGTCGTCTTTATGGGGATTTAACGGTTGCCTGTTTGGCGGATGATCATTTCATGCTGTTTGGATCAGGCGTGATGCAGGATGCGCACAGCCGCTTTTTCGCAAAAACCTTGCCCGATGGAGTGACGCATGAAAACCAAACGGCTGAATGGCACGGTATTGCTCTGTCAGGTCCAAAATCACGTGAACTGCTGTCCCGCATCACCCGTGATGATGTGTCATCTGAGGGGATGAAGTTCCGCGATTGCCGCGAAACTTTCGTCGGCGGTGTGCCGGTCGTTTTGAACCGCATCAGTTTCTCGGGTGAATTGGGATACGAGATTTATTGCCGTCCCCAATACCTATTGCGCCTATCCGAGGCGACTGAAGACGCGGGTGCCGATTTGGGATACAAATGGTATGGCGCACGTGCATTGATGTCCCTACGCCTTGAAAAGGGATGGGGCGCGTGGGGTTTGGAATTCCGCCCCGATTTTGATGCTGTCGAAAGCGGCATGGATGCGTTCATCAATTGGAACAAAGAGTTCACAGGCAAATCCGCGACGCTTGCCGCAAAAGAGGCAGGAGCAAAGCGCAAATTGGTCACCTTGGTCATTGATACACCCATTGATGTCACATCGGATGAGGCGGTTTTGGTTGGCGATACGGCTGTGGGGTATATCACATCGGGTGGCTATGCCCATCACGCGAAATGTTCCATGGCGATGGCCTATGTCGCGACCGAACACACGGAGGCGGGTACAACGCTTGATGTTGAAATTTTGGGCAAACGCTATGGCGCGACAGTTCAAGGCGCACCAATCTATGACCCAAGCGGTGCCAAGATGCGTGGTTGACGTATGGCATTTGCGCCGATGCGCAATGGGAAAACCAATTCACAAACGCGGGCCACATGGCCCGCGTTTTTTTATGGAGTTGATTTCGTTTTGATTTACATGTTCAACTTCAGCCAAATGATAATAAGTAGGGGTGGCCAAACATGAAAAAACCAGAGGATTTACGATCAGCACGTTGGTTTGCACCAGATGATTTACGTTCGTTCGGTCACAGATCACGTGCGATGCAAATGGGACTGGATGGTGCTGATTGGGAAGGAAAGCCAATCATCGCAATCATCAACACCTGGTCTGATCTGTCACCCTGCCACCACCACCTGCGCGATCGTGCTGAGTACGTGAAAAAGGGTGTTTATCAGGCAGGTGGCATGCCCGTTGAAATGCCTGTCCATTCCTTTGCCGAACAATTTTTGAAGCCTACCTCGATGCTCTATCGCAACATGGGCGCGATTGAGGTGGAAGAGACATTACGTTCACACCCTATTGATGGCGCTGTTCTGATGGGGGGCTGTGATAAATCCACGCCCGCGCTTGTCATGGGCGCCGTCAGCATGGGCATTCCATTCATATACCTTCCCGCAGGGGCCATGTTGCGCGGCAATTATGCGGGTGAAAAGCTCGGCTCTGGGACAGATACGTGGAAATATTGGGACGAACGGCGCGCGGGCAATATCAACAAGGAACAATGGGACGGTGTTCAGGGTGGTATTGCGCGCAGTTATGGCACTTGTATGACCATGGGTACCGCGTCCACAATGATGAGTATTGCAGATGGTTGGGGTCTGACCCTGCCTGGTGCATCCACCATTCCAGCGCCAGATGCTGGACATAAAAGGATGTCGGCGGCCTGTGGTCGGCGCATCGTTGATATGGTGTGGGAAGATTTGACGCCCGATCAAATCATGACGCCCGCAAGTACGCGTAACGCGGTTACTGTTGCCATGGCCACCGGCTGTTCCACAAATGCGATTATTCACCTGATTGCGATGGCGCGCCGTGCGGGTGTGGACCTGACCTTGGATGATTTGGACGACATCGGTCGCACAACGCCCGTGATTGCAAATATTCGCCCCTCTGGCTCTGAATACTTGATGGAGGATTTCTATTACGCAGGAGGTTTGCGTGCCCTGATGGTTGAGCTGGGCGATAAATTGGATCTAAGCGTGAAAACGGTGACGGGTAAAACCTTGGGTGAATGCCTAGAGGGGGCTGTGAATTACAATGACGATGTTATTCGTCCCTTATCCAACCCCGTCTATCACGAAGGATCATTGGCGGTGTTAAAGGGGAACTTGGCCCCTGATGGTGCTGTCATCAAACCCGCGGCAATGGATCCCAAGTTTCAAAAACACCGCGGACCCGCAATCGTTGCCGACAGCTATGATGAGATGAAAAAAATTATCAATGATGAAGATTACCCGATGACGCCTGATCATGTTTTGATCCTGCGCAATGCGGGGCCAATTGGTGGGCCGGGCATGCCAGAATGGGGCATGATCCCCATGCCAAAGGCGCTGTTAAAGCAGGGGCATCGCGATATGGTGCGCCTGTCGGATGCACGCATGTCAGGCACGTCATATGGAGCCTGTATTCTGCATGTCGCGCCCGAGGCCTATATCGGCGGCCCACTGGCTCTGATTGAAACGGGTGACATGATTGAGGTGGATGTTCCAAACCGCATTTTGAACGTGGATATTTCGGATGCGGACATGGCCGCGCGTCGTGAAAAATGGGTGGCACCGCCCCCGCGTTATGAACGTGGCTGGGGACAGATGTACACGCAGCATATCGAACAGGCAGACAAGGGATGCGATTTCGATTTCCTCCGCACGGATTTCGGGGCCCCCGTACCAGAGCCTGAGATCAATTGATGGAACTGGGACAGGCGCTATGTGGGGTTTCGGGAATTTTGGTCACCCCTTTTGACGAAAGCGGTGCGATAGACCCGCCGCGTTTGATCCCAGTCATTGATCGCGCTGTTGCGGCAGGTGTTGGTATCCTGACCGTGAACGGCAATACGGGCGAATTTTACGGCCTGTCTACGTCCGAAGCAGCCAGCATGGTGCAGTCTGTTTGTAAATTGGTTGACGGTCGCGTTCCTGTTGTCGCGGGCATTGGACGTGCCCTACCTGATGCAATTGCGCTGACACATGCATCTGTTGCTGCAGGTGCGGATGCGCTGATGATTCATCAACCCCCTGATCCGTTCGTCGCGCCACGCGGGGTCTGTGATTATATTCGCGCCATTCGTGATGCCGCGGGGGAGGTGCCCCTGATCCTTTATTTGCGCAACGATGGGGGTGGGTTGGATGCCATATCGCAAATGTGTTCAATCGCGGGTGTGATCGGTGTAAAATGGGCCACGCCCAATCCGATGGTTTTGAAACGCGCCATCGCGGTGGCCCCTGATCAGATCACATGGGTTGGTGGTTTGGCCGAGGTTTGGGCACCCAGTTTTTATGCGGTTGGGGCGCGTGGCTTTACCTCGGGGTTGATCAATGTGTGGCCCGAACACTCGGTTTCGATCAATCGTGCGCTAGAGGCGGGTGATTTTGATCATGCGCGTAGATTGATTGAAACAATGCAAGTGTTTGAGGATATCCGCGCCGCCGAACAAGGGGGCGCCAATGTCTCTGGCGTGAAAGCGGCGCTTGCGATGCTGGGCAATGACTGCGGCGCGGCGCGTCCACCTGCGGCGTGGCCCTTGAATGATGATCAACAGGCGACATTAAAACATTTCATGATCAAGAACGGACTGATTTCATAGGGGGATCATATGAGCGATACACAACTAAAGCCTGAAACGAAAGAGCAACTTGAACAGGTATCGGTTGCGACATTGGCCACAGCTCTCTTCAAACGGGGTCTGCGTAATCAAGTGATCCAAGATGTGCGTCCCGTGAAACCTAAGGCGCGCAATATGGTTGGGCCTGCATTCACCCTGCGTTACATCCCCGCGCGTGAAGATCGCAACCAATTGCTGGTTTTTCGCGACCCTAAACACCCACAACGGCATGCTATCGAAACCTGTCCTGCGGGGCACGTTCTGGTTATGGACAGTCGTCGTGATCCCACGATGGCATCTGCGGGCGATATTTTGATCACGCGGCTGATGGTACGCGGTGGGGCAGGTGTGGTGACAGACGGTGGATTTCGCGATGCGATGAACATTGGCGAACTGGACATCCCCGCCTATCACAATCGCCCTTCAAGCCCGACGAACCTGACAAACAATGAGGCGATTGAAATCAACGGTCCAATCGGATGTGGGAATGTTGCGGTGTTTCCCGGTGATATCATGGTGGGTGATGCAGATAGCGTCATTGTTATTCCTGCAGAGATTGCCGATGAGGTGGCAGTAGAGGCAACCGAAATGACCGCCTATGAAGATTTCGCAATAGAACAGGTACGCGCGGGCCAATCCATCATCGGCCTATATCCCGCAACGCACCCAAAAAATCTGGATGCGTTTCAGGAATGGCGTAAAAAGAACAACCGTTAGCCCACGACGTTAAACTCAGGCCCATAGGGATAGCCCGTGATGTTTTCATTGCCATCTTCGGTGATGATTAGAATGTCGTGTTCGCGGTATCCCCCGGCAGCTGCTTGGCCTTCTGGGATGGTCAGCATGGGTTCCATGGAAATGACCATGCCTTGCTCTAAAACGGTGTCGATATCTTCGCGTAGTTCTAATCCCGCCTCGCGTCCATAATAATGGCTTAGCACCCCAAACGAATGTCCGTACCCAAAGGTGCGATATTGCAATAATCCGCGATCTTGGAAGAATGCGTTGATTTGTTCAGTAACCGCAGCACAAGAGACACCTGGCTTTAGCAGGCTGATCCCAAATTCATGGGCCGAAACATTTGCGTTCCATATGGCCAAGGATGCATCGTCAACATCACCGA
>JAKMGV010000130.1 GCA_022424725.1 Paracoccaceae bacterium | reverse complement strand
ATACGAAGGCGAAGAGCCAAGTTGAAATCACACGATGTGACGCCAACCCGCGCATGGGTTCTGCATCCTGACATTAAATCTGATCCTGACCGTCGTCCGGGCGAACCCGCCTTGGAAGAGGCCGTGTCATTGGCCGCGGCCCTTCCAAACCTTGAGGTTATGGGCGCAACATTGGTGCCGCTTCCGAAGCCTCAACCAGGGAAGTTGTTTGGGAAGGGAAAGTTGGAAGAGCTGAAAACGCTGTTCCACGATCATGAGGTTGAATTGGTCCTTATTGATGGACCTGTCACACCTGTACAGCAGCGCAATTTGGAAAAGGAATGGAAGGTTAAGATCCTTGATAGAACGGGTCTGATCCTTGAAATCTTTTCTGATCGTGCAGCCACCCGCGAAGGTGTGTTGCAGGTGGAAATGGCGCATCTTACCTATCAACGCACGCGCTTGGTGCGGGCATGGACCCACCTTGAAAGACAGCGTGGCGGTTTAGGGTTTGTCGGTGGTCCGGGTGAAACCCAGATCGAGGCCGATAGACGCGCAATTGACGAACAATTGGTGCGCCTGCGCCGTCAATTGGATAAGGTCGTCAAAACCCGCACGTTGCACCGCGCCGCACGTGCCAAGGTTCCGTTCCCGATTGTTGCATTGGTGGGCTATACCAATGCGGGGAAATCCACCCTGTTCAACCGCCTAACAGGGGCCGAAGTGATGGCCAAAGATATGCTCTTTGCCACGCTTGATCCCACCATGCGTTCGATCAAGCTGTCCAGTGGGGTGGATATTATCCTATCAGACACGGTTGGATTTATCTCGGATCTACCTACAGAATTGGTCGCGGCCTTTCGCGCGACATTGGAAGAGGTGCTAGAGGCCGACATTATCCTGCACGTGCGTGATATCTCTCACCCCGCGACCGAGGAACAGGCCGAAGACGTTGAAAAAATCCTAGAAAGCCTTGGGATATCCGAGGATACACCGCAGCTTGAGGTGTGGAACAAGGTTGATTTGATTGATGCGGATGACCGTGATGCCTTGGGGAAAATTGCCGAGCGCAATGATCATATCCTAACCATATCCGCGATCACGGGGCAGGGGTTGGACGAATTGGTCAACCGTGTTTCAACGCATTTGACCCGCGATATTATCGAGGATGAAATTCATCTGCCCTATGCGGAAGGACGTGCGCGGGCATGGTTGTTTGACCAAGGCGTCGTTGAGCGTGAAACCCAAGCTGAGCATGGAAGCCTGTTTCATCTGCGTTGGAATGCGAAACAAAAGGCCCAGTTTGAAAAATCTTTTGGGATCACTCACTCAGTGGAGTGATTGTTGTGATCCCAGTTGCCGCTGCGCGAGCAAGACGGGGATCAAGCGACATGGGAACATATTCCCCCAGACGCCACAGTTGTCCCAAATCATCATAATGACGCGATAGGAAATGGCCTGATTGCCCTGTTGAGGTGACAAAAACCGAACTGTCAGGATCGGCGAAATCCACCACACTGCGATACCCTGCAGCATGCACATTCTGGAACGGATCCACATCCCCGCCACGTGTGCGCCCCCGCAACAGGGTATTGTCGCCCCCAGATGTGGATTGGTGAATATTGGCGAAATAATGCAACACAGGAATTTTACCCAAAACCGCGTGATCATGCGTGGCCTGATGCGCGTCCCCCCAACGCAGCGCGTTTGGATCACGGTTGAAATTATCGCTTAGCCAGACCAGCGCGTCATCCAAGGCGCGAGACGCGATTTGATCACAGGTTTCCACAGGTGCACTTTGGATCACATCACACCAGACAGAGGCGCCCTCAATATCGCGGTATACCCGTTCGATAAACAGGGGTTCAACATGGGTGAATTCTTCGGCCAATGGACCCAATTCGTCGCGGATCAATCGTGTCTGAATGGCGCGCAACCATGCGGAATAGATCAGGGGTTCGGGCAGATGTTCGTTCATCTCACCATTCCAATCGGCCAAGAGGGACAGCGCCGTTGTGCGCTGCCAGGCCAATGTACCGCGCTCGCCTGCCTCGCCCGTGAACCACAGCTCTTTGCTGATCAATGGCAAAAGCGATTGCGCGGTAAAACTAACAGTATCCAGTTGCGCTTCGATCAGGCTTTCACGTGTATGTACCTTGCGCATTTCCATAAGCCGCTTAAGGCGGTTGATCCGCTGGCTGTCGCCCCATTCAAAGGACACATGATTTGGAAAACTCGCATTGGTTGTTTTGTTGTTGGTGTTCCCAATGATCCCTGTATCCGGATTTATCACCTCGGGGTTATCGGAATAGGGTAGGCGTCCATCCCATTGATTATCCCGCACCCAGCCAAGTGCAGGCATGCGGCCTTGTGTTTGATGATTGATGCTGCGCTTGGGCATTGCACCAATTACCTTAAACCCAATGCTGTCGCGATCAATGAATGTAACGTTTTGTGAGGGGGCTATATACCCCTCTAACGCGGCGATGGCATCGGTTACATTTTCGGCTTGGATCATGTTGAACGCAGCACTCATCGTTTTGTCGGCAGGGGAAAGTGCCGAAAATGACAAGGCAGGGACATGTCCGCGCGGTGTAACAGAGGCCAAATCAAACATATCCAATGGCAGGATCGGGCCATTATCGCTCCACCGCAGGGTCAGGGTTTTTGGGGAGCCGTCCGCCACATTGATAATGGATTGGCGTGTACGAAATTTTTTCCAACCCTCTTCGGTGCGAAATTCCGTTGTGTTGTCGGCATTGACCTCTTCCATCAGGATATCTTGATCGTCAAGATAGGATGACGTCATCCCCCAAGCCAATTTTTCGTTTCGCCCCGATAGGATCAGGGGAATACCAGGGATCGTTGCGCCAATCACGCCACCATTCGAAAGCTCCATGCGCGCCAGATACCAGATTGTGGGCGCGGTCAGCTCCAGATGCGGATCATTGGCCAATATCGTACCACCCGCCGCACTACGGGCCGGAGCCGCAGCAAAGGCGTTTGAAGCACCAGCGTGTTCAATGGATTTCCATGGGGCAAGGGGATGATCGGTTGATGCATCAACCAATGCTGTTTCAAACATCGCTGTGTCCCACAAGGATGCATAATCAGGCAGCGCAATGGTTGCGGTTGCAGGATGATCGGGCAGAATGTCGATAATCCGTTCTGGATCAGGAAGGGCAAGCGAGACTTTGGCGCGTCGTATTTCCCGCCTCATGTGCGATGAGAGCGTCACAGACATCAGCTTTAGCATCACCAAACTGTCGGCAGGTTGCCACGTGGCAAACGGTGCGTTGAACAAAAACATCTCGGGTGCGCCACGCCCACGCGCATGGGTGTTGATTTCGTGTAAACGCGCATTCACCCCCCGCGCATAGGCGTTTAATGCGTCAAGCGTTTCGGGGGATTGCACCGACAGGCTGCGCACGGCGGTCGAATAGAGATCCAGATGCCGCATATAGGTATCAATATGAACAGTATCTGGACCAAAAATTTCCGATAACCGCCCCTGCGCCGTGCGCCGCATCATCGACATTTGCCACAAACGATCCTGCGCATGGACATAGCCCAGACCGAAAAACACATCCGTGTCCTGATCTGAAAAAATATGAGGAACATTTGCCGTATCCCGAACGACTTCTATCTTACCCAAAGCGCCGGGCAATTCCAGCTCGGCGTCATAATCTGGGAGAGAGCGCGCAGCAAGGTAATAGGCAACGACAACCGCACAGACGACCAATGCGATTGATCCAATTGCAATGCGCAAAAGTATGCGAAAAACGCCTGCCATCCTAAACCTACCTTTTTGCCCTCACCCCCTTGCATCAGGTTTCATACCGCGACACAAGTATGAAACCAAGAATTTAGAGGAATAATTATGGCAAATGTCGCATTTCTAGGCCTTGGCGTCATGGGGTACCCAATGGCAGGGCATCTTCAAAGCGCAGGGCATTCTGTTACTGTCTATAACCGCACCACTGCCAAGGCAGATGCCTGGGTAGCAGAGCATGGAGGATCAATGGCAACCACCCCAGCCGAGGCGGCACAGGGTGTTGATTTCGTCATGGCCTGCGTGGGCAATGATGATGACCTGCGCGGTGTGTGCCTAGGGGATACTGGGGCATTTGCGGGTATGTCCAAAGGTGCGATTTTTGTGGATCACACAACCGTTTCTGCAAAAGTAACATCAGAACTATATGCAGCATCCGCAGAACTGGGGCTGAGCTTTGTGGATGCGCCGATATCTGGGGGCCAAGCGGGCGCCGAAAATGGCGTGCTATCCATCATGTGTGGTGGTGATCAAACCGCCTATGACGCAGCAGAGTCGATTATGGCGGCCTATTCACGTATTTGCCGTCGCATTGGTGACAGCGGCGCTGGGCAAAAAACCAAGATGTGCAATCAGATTGCCATCGCGGGATTGGTGCAAGGCCTTTCAGAGGCGTTACATTTTGCCGAAAAAGCGGGTCTTGATGGTGCGGCCGTGGTTGAAGTGATTTCACAAGGGGCCGCAGGTAGCTGGCAAATGTCCAACAGATATACAACCATGTTGGACGATCATTTTGAACATGGATTTGCCGTTGATTGGATGCGCAAGGATTTGGGGATCTGCCTAGAAGCTGCTGATGAAACGGGTGCGAGCCTTCCTGTCACAGCACTGGTCGATCAGTTTTACAAAGACGTGCAAAAAATGGGCGGCGGACGCTGGGATACTTCCAGCCTGTTCAAACGTTTGCAAAAGTTGGGATAAATTTTTTCCCTCGGGGCGCGCAGTAACGCGCCCCATTTTACGGATTATGACGCATTAATTATGCTCAAATCCCCACAATTGTAATTTGTCCATTGTATTTTCCGCAATTTTCCCGTTATGGTCGCACCAGGCAGCTCTTTTTTCATGAATTACCCTGCCTTTAGAGTTTCACTGGTTTTCGATGTGACCTGGCATAGCGACTTGGCCCCGAACTTCAGATTGATAAGACCCCTTGGGTCACCCGCCCCCGGACCGCTTTCGCGACGGGACATAAATTGGTCAGGTTCGCCTGATCGGAGAAGAAGACGCGATGCAACGCGAACGACATATCGTTAATCGAGCAGGGGCCCAACGCGGTCGGCCTGCACGCGCGTGCGTTATCGCCCAAAGAAACAATCACATCGTTTATGTTCCACACGCCGTTGAACGGCGCGTTTGGGATGCGATGTGTGAATGGATAATATGGCTAAGAAAATGCTTATCGACGCCACCCACGCCGAGGAAACGCGCGTGGTTGTGGTTGACGGAAACAAGGTTGAGGAATTTGACTTTGAATC
>JAKMGV010000035.1 GCA_022424725.1 Paracoccaceae bacterium | reverse complement strand
AGATGCGGCATCAAACGTGGTTCTGTTGCTATGGCCTGCATCAGATTTTCATCAACCTCGATTGAATCAATCGAACTAATCCGAAGTCTGTTCAAATCAGGAACCAATTTAAGAATACGCATCACCAAATCGCCCAGCTTTGGGGCGGCAGGCAAATCAGCGCCCCAACTGGTTAAATCGACACCTGTCAGGACAACTTCGTTGTATCCACTGTCCACAAGCCGTTTGATTTGATCAACCACGACGCCCGCTGGAACAGAACGCGAATTTCCGCGGCCAAAGGGTATGATGCAAAATGTACAGCGATGATCGCATCCATTTTGAACCTGAACATACGCGCGGCTACGTGTGCCAAACCCATCAATCAAATGTTCTGCTGTTTCAGTAACGGACATAATGTCATCAACCTGAACACGTTCGGTTTGACCAATGAAGCCGTTCGATAAACCACGCCACGTATCTGCAGATAGTTTTTCTGTATTCCCAATAACTGCACTAACCTCTGCCATTTCGGCAAAACTATCTGGGTCAATTTGTGCAGCGCATCCAGTTACGATGATTTGTTTCTCAGGAAACTGCCGCTTTTGTTTTCTGATCTCTTGTTTTGATTTTCGGACGGCTTCGGCAGTTACGGCGCATGTGTTAATGACATAGACATTTTCTACGCCTGCAGTCTGGGCCAATTCCTTCATCGCCTCGGTCTCATAGGCGTTCAATCGGCACCCAAGCGTTGTGAAAATCGGCGCATCACTCATCATACACCTGCCAAGAATTCCAAAGTGAACACACCGTCAAAAACATGCGCTGTCGGACCCGCCATCCAAACACCATCATCACGCCAATCAACCTGTATTTGACCGCCATCCAGATCAATTGTGACAGAGCGGCCTGTCAGCCCACGGCGGGCGGCTGCAACAGCAGTTGCACATGATGATGATCCTGAGGCAAGCGTTACTCCGACACCCCGTTCCCAAACACGCATACGAAGGCGATTGGGTGCGATCATAGATGCGAATTGAACATTTGTACGCTCCGGAAATAGTGCGTGATGTTCAATTTCAGAACCACGACTTTCCAGGTTCACTTGTTCGGCATCATCGACAAAGAATGTGCAATGCGGGTTTCCCATTCCCGTGGCAGTAGGGGCGCCGTCAATTGGCAACGACAACGTATCGCATTCATACGCCAACGGAACCTCGTTCCAATTTAACATGGGGTGTCCCATGTTCACGGCAGTAATTCCTTCGCCCTGATCAACCGCATGCAAAATCCCGCGATCGGTTTTCAGATCAAGCGTGGTTTTGCCAGTTTCATTCATCAAAAATCTTGCGATGCAACGGGTTGCATTCCCGCAAGCGGCAGATTTTGAACCATCTGAATTATAAAAATCCAAATGCGCATCAACATCGCTGGGTAAAATCACAGCAAACTGATCGAACCCAACGCCACGGTGTCGATCTGCTACAGCTGAAATGAGAGGATCCGTTAATTCGATTCTGGAATCACGTCCATCCACGACAACGAAATCGTTACCGAGCCCATGCATCTTCATAAACGGAAGGCGGATCTTGGATTCAACTGACATAAGCACGCATATACGTACCAAATCGCCCTGAATCCAGAGATAACGACAATTAATTCACTTTCGGGGTTGACCCTACCCCAAGTTCTTTTTATGCAGCGCGCCAGTGGGCCGTTAGCTCAGTTGGTAGAGCAACTGACTTTTAATCAGTGGGTCACAGGTTCGAATCCTGTACGGCTCACCACTATCACGAACTAATATATACATTTCGTCGCCTATCATTGTGCAGTGATCCAATTTCTATGAGTATCCGTAATACATTAGGAACGGATGCACATCAGGATGACACATGTTTGCGAAACGATTGTTATTGATGTTTGCTTTGGCATCTTTGTGTTGGGGCGGTGCGGTGATAGCTGACGATTTATCTACATCGGGAAATTGGGTCTATTTTTCAGACACGGTCATGGGAGGTAGATCAAGCGGCACAGCCGAACGCGTGAATGTCGATGGCCAGGCCGCAATAAAGCTTACCGGAAATGTCACAACCGAAAATAATGGTGGATTTGTTCAAGTAAGGCGGGAAATAGACGCAGGACGCGCATCTGATTTTCAAGGATTATCGTTTAAAGCGAAAGGGAACGGCGAAACCTATTACATCCACATCAGAAATGGATCGTCGCGATTACCCTGGCAATATTATTCAGCCAGTTTTCGGACATCTGGCAACTGGGAAACCGTGAAAATTCCATTTTCTAAGTTCGAGCGTTCAGGGTCATTTATGGCAAAATCACTTAAGAAAAATACAATAAATTCAATTGGACTGGTCGCCTATGGAAAGGATCATCAGGCACTTGTTCTGCTCTCAAACCTCTCATTTTACTAACTTGGAATTTTTAAATTATGCGATACTCGACGGACTTCAAAACCTTGCTGTTTGCATCGGTATTATCCAGTTTTCCCTTGATGGCAGCAGCACAAACAAATGAATGGGTCAAGGACGAAGATCGCTTCATAAATCTTATCGATGGCAAAAAATTAAAGCGTTTTTTGATAGAGTTGTCCGTTCAAACCGACGGTACAATAATCGGGATGGGTGCAGGCACCGACGTGACGGGAAATTGGAATTGGCAAGATAATTATTTTTGTCGCAACTTGTCCTGGGGTAATCGGGACCTGGGAACTGATTGCCAAAAAGTTGAGCTAAAAGATAAAAAGCTATTCTTTACGTCTGATCGAGGTCTCGGGACAACCGCGGGATTCACTATCCAAGTATATTTGCCTTAAATGTCAATGAGTGCAGGCAATCATTACGGTTGAAGAGAAAATTTCGTACGGTACTTGCGCATCGTTAGATCATCGTATAGCACGACATCAGTCTCCGGCGGGTTGGCGGAGTGGTGACGCAGCGGATTGCAAATCCGTGTACACCGGTTCGATTCCGGTACCCGCCTCCAGAATTCTAGTTATTTGAATAGAGATATTTCCATACCGATAATGTAATCGCCCTGAAAACCAGTGGGCGCGCCGTAAATCATCATTCGGCTGTTCAATTTATACGTAATTCCGAAAGATGGTTTCGGAATAAGCTTTGATCCCGTACCAAAAACACGATCCCGATATCCAAAGGCAGCACCGGCCATATAGCCTCATTTCCCATGCGTGTCCTTTTGGTAGGTAAAGATCAACGCAGGTTCATCATATGAATTCCGAATAACAGAAATGGTTTTGTTTTCATCCCAATCACATTTCACACCGGGGTGTGTTTCATTGAAATCAGTATCGATATTCCCGTGATAACTCACCGCGAAAAATGGGCTGCACCGATCGAGCGACAGACCCGCGTGTGATACACCAGGCGAAAGTACAATCGCAAAAAGCGAAAGGCACATAATCAACAATTTTTTCATATCGAACCATTTCTTTAACATTTATGAACTGTCTAAGGAATTCTTTGATTTTACACCATCTATTATTGTTCAAAAATGTGTTGCGTTGTGGACAATCTTTGTCAGATTTAGGACATTAATACTGTGGGGAGTGATCCAATGGAGAAAGCGCCGGTTAAGGGTTGGAATTATGCACCCAATGTTCCAATCCAAGTTTCGCCTATTTTCACGTGGCCTTGGAAACCCTTCGAAATCCTCAAATGGGTTTGGAATTCGTGGTTTTTGATCACTGAAAAGTTGATCGTCGTAGGTTTGGCGTTTTGTTCATTTTATTGGTTTCAACCGCCATTGAGTGACATGAAAACCCTATCCATTGATTGGGTACTTGTGCTTTATCTGCGAAATATGGCGCTGATGATTACCGTTGCTGGCGCGCTTCATCTTTATTTTTATACGTTTTTGAAACAGGGCCAGGCGCTTAAATACGATAAGCGGCCCCTAATGAAAAACGGCAAGCAATTTACACTTGGCGATCAAATTAGGGATAATATGTTTTGGACACTGGGTAGCGGCGTCACCATTTGGACCGCTTACGAAGTGTTGATGTTTTGGGCAATGGCGAATGGATATGCGCCCGTTCTAAGCTGGGCCGAACATCCGATATGGTTCATTGCGTTATTCCTGATGATTCCACTTTGGGAAAGCTTTTATTTCTATTGGATTCACCGGATGCTGCACATCCCATTCCTGTATAAACACGTTCACGCGCTGCATCACCGTAATATCAATGTTGGCCCATGGTCTGGGCTGTCCATGCACCCCGTTGAACATGTCATTTATTTAGGAACCATTTTAATTCACTGGGTGATTGCGGCGCACCCTGTGCATATTTTGTTTCACCTGCAATATTACACTTTGACAGCGGCGACCACGCACACGGGATTTGCGGGACTGTTAATGAAGGATGAAAATCGCCTAAAACTGGGGACCTTCCATCATCAGATGCATCATCGTTATTTTGAATGCAATTATGGGTCTTTGGAAATCCCATGGGACAAATTTTTTGGATCATTCCACGATGGAACACAGGAATGCGATGATCGCATAAAAAAACGGCCCTAAAGCCAGGGCCGTTTTCCTTTAACAGATGGCTGGTTTTATCCGAACATGTCAGATGTGATACCTGCGTACCAACCGATGGACTCTTCATAAGTTGCCTTACGTAGGGCCGCATCTTCACCTGTTTTCGAAACAAAGCCGTCAACTTTTGCAATTTTCTCGTCGGTCGCTTTATATGTCGCGCCAACTTTGATGCCATCATCGGTATCAACCAATGACCAGCATGTGTTTGAGAATTTCGCAGGGAAGACTTTTGAACCTGTCAATGCACCACGAACGGCCATTGCAGCAACTTTCGCTTGGCTATTCGCAGAGAAGCCAGATTTCGGCATATCGCCCTGTGCAGACGCATCACCAAGAACGTGAATATTCTCGTCAATACGTGACTGCATTGTATGCGCTGATACTGGTGCCCAGTTACCCTCTGTAATGCCTGCGATTTCACAGATACGCCCAGCTTTCATCGCTGGGATAACATTACAAACGTCAACTTTTTCAACGCTTCCGTCGATCGTAACAGTCATTGCGCCCGCATCAACGGAAACATTGTCACCGCCGAAATCTGGTCCAATACGTTCGATCATGCCGCCGTAATGCTTTTGCCAACCTTCTTCAAACAAACCTTGCTTTGAGAATTTTGGTTTCGGATCTGCGATCAGGATTTTTGCTGTTGGGTTAATTTCTTTCAGTAGGTGCGCAACCATTGAAACACGCTCATATGGCCCAGGAGGGCAGCGATATGGGTTAGGAGGCGCAACCATCGCATAAACACCACCCTGTGGCATTGATTCGATCTGACGCTTTAGCAATTCGGTTTGTGAACCTGCTTTATATGCGTGTGGCATCGCGTTTTGTGATGACACGTCCCAACCAGGAACTGAACCATCGATAAAATCGATACCAGGTGACAGGATCAAACGATCATAGTTCATTGTTGAACCGCCTGCCAATGTCACTGTTTTCGCGCCACGGTCGATACCAACGGCCCAGTCGTGTACAACGTTGATACCGTATTCAGCCGCCAATGTACCATAAGAATGACCGATGCTATCCATTGAACGGAAACCGCCTAGGTACAGGTTTGAGAAGAAGCAAGTGTAATACTCACGTGATGGTTCCACCAATGTGACGTCGATTTCACCCTTGCTGTCTTTTGCGATGTAACGTGCTGCTGTTGCACCACCTGCACCACCACCGATTACGACAACTTTTGGACGTCCGTGTCCGCCAGCGTTAACCAATGGCGCGCTTAGCGACGCCGCTGCAGTCGTTCCGATAAACGCTCTTCTTGTTAATTTCATAAGGTCCTCCCTAAATGCCAGAATTGAAAATCATTCCAATCCTTCAAAATATGCAGCCAAGGCTGCAATCTCTTCATCGCCCAGTCCACCAGCCATCATTTGCATAACCGGGTTCGGACGAACTTTTTGTTTGTACGCATGCATCGCATAAACAAATTCTACGCGTGGCCATCCAACAATCGCTGGCACGCCACCCTCACTTGCGCCACTGACTTGGTGACACGTTTGACAATCGCTTGCCAAATATTCGCCATAGGCGACATCACCTTCGATAGACAGTGTTGCATCAGAAAGTGTGATTTCACGTTCATCTGCGGGGGCCGCCGCAAGTGTGTCAGCATCTGAAAACGTCGCCAGATAGGCGATCAGATTGTCCCGATCAGTTTCTTTCTTCAGCCCTGAAAAGCTCATCTTGGTCCCGGGCATGTATGCCTTAGGCTTCTTCAAAAACTCAGAAAGTGCCGCTTCATCCCAAATTAGGCCCGCATCCGCTTGTGCAGCGAGCGCTTTGGAGTATTTATAGCCTTCAACCACGCCTGCAGCATTGCCAACGATATTGTTAAGCTGCGGACCAACCTTGTTTTTTGCGCCGTCACCGACGGCGTGACAGGCTTTGCACTTCTTAAACACCTTTGCACCCTTCTCAGGGTCGCCCGCGACCGCTGTAGAAGCGTATACTCCAAACAAAATTGTGGCCGCCATCGAAAGCAACGTTTTCATGTTTACCAGAATCCAGATTCAAACCTCTTTGTATTCTATTGTATTCATATATATGCATTTAATCAATGAAATTTTGTGGCCTGAAATAGCCAAAAGAATTACAAAACACCCACCAAAACCTGACGGGTGTATTAACGTTTAAAAATATGCGCTTAAGCTTGTAATGGTTTAACCATCAAATCACCTTCATTCCGCGCCTGCATCGCCATCACAGCAGCAATCGCAGCGGCGGCAGTCGTGAAATAAGGGATCTTATCGAATAGTGCGACAGAGCGAATCTCGCGGCTATCGTTGATGGATTGTGTGCCTTCTGTCGTGTTTACGACCAACTTGATTTCGGCATTCTTCAAATGATCAACAATATTTGGGCGACCTTCGTAAACCTTATTCACCTTTTCACAGGGGATACCAACGCCAGATAACCATTTGCTGGTTCCTGAGGTTGCAACAATCTGGAAACCCAGTGCCACAAGGTTTGTCGCGGCTTCTTTCATCTCATCCGTTTTGTCATCGTCTTTGATTGAAAAGAAGACTTTACCAGATTTCGGCAAATCCATCCCAGCGCCCATCTGGGCCTTTAGGAATGCACGACCAAAGTTGCGATCCCACCCCATGACTTCACCAGTTGAACGCATTTCTGGGCCCAAAATTGTGTCGACACCAGGGAAACGCGCAAAGGGCATCACCGCTTCCTTCACACTGAACCATGGCAACATCGGGTCCGCCAATGTCATTGGGTCCGCTGAAGGGATCGTTTCGTCATATGAAACATCACGATATGGTTCACGCTTTGGGAAGTTGGTGAGCGGTTCGCCCGCCATCAAACGCGCAGCAATGGACGCAATGGCGCTGTCGGTCGCTTTTGCAACAAAGGGAACAGTACGCGACGCACGCGGGTTCACCTCGATCAGATAAATCTCGTTATCTTTTACCGCAAACTGAACGTTCATCAGGCCAACAACATTCAATGCCTTGGCCAGCGCTTCGGTTTGTTCGATCAATGCGTCCGTGATCTCTTTTGACAGGCTGTGTGGCGGCAATGAACACGCGCTGTCACCCGAATGCACACCCGCCTCCTCGATGTGTTGCATGATACCTGAAACATGCACATTTTCCCCATCGCAAAGGGCATCAACATCACATTCCACTGCACCAGATAAATAGCTATCCAGCAAAACAGGACTATCCCCAGACACTACAACAGCGTCCGAAATATATCGCTTTAACTGATCCATATCGCGCACGATTTCCATTGCGCGGCCGCCCAAAACGTATGATGGGCGAATAACCAGTGGGAACCCAATTTTGGTCGCAATTTCCAGCGCTTGTGCATCCGTACTGGCGATCCCATTTTTGGGTTGTTTCAGGCCAAGCTGGTTAACCAATGCCTGGAAACGTTCGCGGTCTTCTGCCAAGTCAATTGCATCTGGTGATGTCCCAAGGATCGGAATGCCCTCTGCCTCAAGCGCATTGGCAAGCTTCAACGGTGTTTGTCCGCCAAACTGCACGATCACACCGTGTAGCGTTCCGTTTTCTTGTTCTGTCCGCAGAATTTCCATCACGTGTTCGAATGTCAGCGGTTCGAAATACAGACGGTCAGAGGTATCGTAATCCGTTGAAACCGTTTCAGGGTTACAATTGATCATGATCGTTTCGTAACCCACATCGGTCAACGAGAAACACGCGTGACAGCAGCAATAATCAAATTCGATACCTTGACCGATCCGGTTCGGACCACCGCCCAAAATAACGACCTTTTTCTTGTCTGATGGTCGCGCTTCACACTCTACTTCGCCCATCATCGGGGCTTCATAAGTTGAATACATATAGGGTGTTTGCGCCTCAAACTCGGCGGCACATGTATCAATACGTTTGAATACGGCTGTGACGCCAAGACCATGACGCGATTTACGTACATCCGCTTCGGTAAAGCCAGTTAATTTGGCCAAACGCGCATCGGTAAAGCCCATCATTTTCAATCGACGCATATCTGCGGTTGCTGTGGGCAGGCCATTCTGACGAACTTGTTCCTCGGCCTCAACAATTTCGCGAATACGAGCAAGGAACCAAGGGTCAAACTTGGTCACACCGTGGATTTCATCATTGGTCAATCCATGACGCATCGCCTGAGCGATTGTGCGCATGCGATCAGGTGTTTGTTTGCTGATCGCTTTGATTACGGCTGACTTCTCGGGGGCGCCTTCGATCTCGACCTCATCAAAACCTGTTAGGCCCGTCTCCATCGAAGCAAGTGCCTTTTGCAGGGATTCGTGGATCGTGCGGCCGATCGCCATCGCTTCGCCTACTGACTTCATCGCAGTCGTCAAATAGGGTTCAGACCCTTGGAATTTTTCAAATGCAAACCGTGGGATTTTGGTGACGACATAATCAATCGCCGGTTCGAATGACGCAGGCGTCACCTGGGTAATGTCGTTGTCCAATTCGTCCAGCGTGTATCCAACCGCCAGTTTTGCGGCGATTTTTGCAATTGGGAACCCTGTCGCCTTTGATGCTAGGGCGGAAGAACGCGATACACGCGGGTTCATTTCAATGACAACCATACGGCCATCTTCTGGGTTGATGGCCCACTGAACATTTGAACCACCCGTTTCAACACCGATTTCGCGCAGAACGGCAATCGACCCGTTTCGCATGATTTGATATTCTTTATCGGTCAGCGTCAAAGCCGGCGCGACAGTGATTGAATCACCTGTGTGCACGCCCATTGGATCGACGTTTTCGATGGAACACACGATGATTGCATTGTCCGCTTTGTCGCGCACAACTTCCATCTCGTACTCTTTCCAACCCAACAGGGATTCATCAACAAGGATTTGGTTAACAGGTGATGCGTCCATCCCGGTGCGGCAGTAATATTCATAATCCTCTCGGTTATAAGCAACGCCGCCGCCCGTGCCGCCTAATGTAAACGCAGGGCGAATAATCGCTGGAAGGCCGATTTCATCCAATGCATCCACTGCAATGCGAACACCTTCATTCAGGTCAGTTGTTCCATCTTCTTTTTTGGGTGCGGTTACGATTGTCGCCTTTGGGTTTTCCAATCCAAGGCGATCCATCGCGTGACGGAACAACGCGCGATCTTCGGCCATTTCAATCGCGTCGCGTTTCGCCCCAATCATTTCGACACCGAATTTGTCAAGGACCCCCATTTCCTCAAGCGATAGCGCGGTGTTCAGACCCGTTTGACCACCCATGGTTGGCAGCAATGCGTCTGGGCGCTCTTTCTCGATGATCTTCGCGACGATCTCTGGGGTGATAGGTTCAATGTAGGTCGCATCCGCCATACCAGGATCGGTCATGATCGTTGCTGGGTTTGAGTTGACGAGGATGACTCGATATCCCTCTTCGCGAAGCGCTTTACACGCTTGTGCGCCTGAATAATCAAATTCGCAGGCCTGACCGATCACAATTGGACCAGCGCCGATGATCATGATGGATGAAATATCGGTTCTTTTGGGCATTGGGGACCTCGGTATGTATGCAGCAACAATGTCGCGCGAAAATTTTCGTGCGCAAATTGTCCTGCGTTATACGCATCTTGATCCAAGGTTCAAGGCCAATCCGCATAATATAAAGCGTTTCGCAAATCTTTTAACGCCCTAAACTTTTGGTTCAATCAAGGCAATGATGCTTACCCACCCCCAAAATGCATTATAGTGTATCCGCCAATTCCATCGCGGACCGCCTGATGTGACATACGAGAGCCACGCTAAAACCACGTATCGTGTTTAATAACGCATCACGAGCGGTTTCGTATTCCGCAACAGAAAACGTAAAAGTCACTGTTTCATTGTTTTCTTGCTGCCCTCTGTAGAACCCAAGCGCAGAGTCGACCAAAAATTCGGACAATTCTACGCGAATAAATTCAACCTCTTCCGAGCAAAGGGAAACGGTTGGCAGCGATAGGTCCAAGACATCCATTTCATGTTCGCTAAGCGATACGTATCCATTGGCTTTGCTTATCTCAATTTCTGCCTGAATCTTGGGCCAATCGGGCGCACCGTATTTTCTGTGGATCAAACGCCGACCAATACGCCCCTCTTTCACGACAATAGTCCCCTCTGCTGCCAAGTAAATTTTTGCAAAAATCGCATCATCGATCAGCTTGTACAGCAATTGATAACTGCCATCATCCTGTTTACGTTTGCCCATCCTGGCAATCATAGAGCGTCCTTTTAGTTTCAACGAAGCAATCAACAGGGGCAGGTTTGCAGTTTTTTTGGCAGAGACGGCCGGCACTCGTAACGGGGATTGATCACCAATTTTCTTGGTTCGCATAAGAATCCTCGTTCTATTGTAGTCAATTTAAGTTCCAAGGAATGCAAAGTGAATTTGTCATGAATGACGCAATAAACACATTATTCATGTTTCTGCAGGCAGGATTTATTCGGAAATACTGCAATTCGCTTGACATCAATGCGACAACCTTGTGTATCCGTGCCAGCCGAAATAGTCATATGTCAAAGGGGCAAAGATCATGCACGCCTATCGCAGTCACACCTGTGCAGAGTTGAACAATTCAAACGTAGGTGACACCGTACGGTTGTCAGGGTGGGTACACCGTATACGTGACCATGGTGGAGTCCTTTTCATCGATTTGCGTGATCATTATGGCATGACCCAAGTTTTGTGTGACCCTGATAGCCCCGTATTTTCACAAGTTGAAAATGTACGCAGTGAATGGTGCATTCGCATTGACGGTGAGGTTAAGGCGCGTGACGAATCCTTGATTAACTCCAAACTTCCAACTGGCGAGATTGAGGTTTTCATTCGTGACATCGAAGTTTTGGGCCAATCAAGCGAACTGCCCCTAATGGTGTTTGGTGACCAAGAATACCCAGAAGAGACACGCCTGCGGTACCGGTATTTGGACCTGCGTCGCGAAGCGATGCAAAACAACATGGCACTACGTTCGGACGTTGTTGCATCGATCCGCCGTCGCATGTGGGACAAAGGGTTCCGCGAATATCAGACACCCATCATCACCGCATCAAGCCCTGAAGGCGCGCGTGATTTCCTGGTTCCATCACGTTTGCACCCTGGAAAATTCTATGCGCTACCTCAAGCGCCACAACAGTTTAAACAGTTAATAATGGTGTCAGGATTTGACAAATATTTCCAAATCGCACCCTGTTTCCGAGACGAAGATCCACGCGCAGATCGCAGCCCAACAGATTTCTATCAACTTGACCTAGAGATGTCTTTTGTCTCTCAGCAAGATGTTTTTGATACGATCCAACCCGTGATCACAGGAATATTCGAAGAATTCGGCGGCGATCGCCGCGTTGATACGGATTGGCCCCAGATTTCATACAAGGATGCAGCGGTTTGGTATGGTTCAGACAAACCAGACCTACGTAACCCAATTAAAATGCAAATCGTATCCGATCATTTCCATGGTTCTGGATTTGCCATTTTCGCCAAACTGCTGGAGCAAGAAGGCACAGAAATTCGCGCAATTCCTGCACCAACGGGTGGTAGCCGTAAATTCTGTGACCGCATGAATTCGTTCGCACAAAAAGAGGGTCTGCCCGGAATGGGATATATCTTCTGGCGCGACAATAATGGCGAAATGGAAGCGGCAGGGCCATTGGCCAAAAACATTGGCCCAGAACGTACAGAAGCCATTCGTCAGCAGTTGGGTTTGACCGTTGGCGATGCGGCCTTCTTCTTGGGTGGAAAACCGAAAGCGTTTGAGAAGGTCGCTGGCAAAGCGCGCGATGTTATCGGCGAGGAATTAGGCCTAACCGATAAAGAGCGTTTTGCATTTGCATGGATCGTTGATTTCCCAATTTACGAAAAAGACGAAGAAACTGGTAAAATCGATTTTGAACACAACCCATTTTCGATGCCGCAGGGTGGGATGGATGCGCTTCTGGGTAATCCACTACAGGTTAAAGGATACCAATATGACCTTGCCTGTAATGGGTATGAATTGTTGTCTGGTGCAATCCGAAACCACAAACCGGAAATCATGTTTAAGGCGTTTGAAATCGCAGGTTACGATGAATCCGAAGTGCGCAAACGGTTCGGCGGTATGGTCAATGCATTCCAATACGGGGCACCCCCCCACGGCGGATGTGCAGCAGGGATAGACCGTATCGTTATGCTATTGGCAGATACGGTAAACATTCGTGAAGTCATCATGTTCCCAATGAACCAGCGCGCCGAGGATTTGATGATGGACGCGCCATCAGAACCACTGTCAGAACAATTGATGGAACTAAATCTGCGGGTCATCCCACAAGATTAACTCCACCTTTATCAGGTTATAATGGTGGTACCAATTTGTGGGCGCCACCATTCTTACATTGCTGTAAAAAAGCAGACCAATTTCCATATCTATTTGAATTGTAAATCAGCAACAACGGGCCAGTCGGGCACCAACTATTCAAGCTATTGGTGATATTCGTGAAAAATTGTTGATTTGATTATCAATATTGTTTACGACAACTTAAAATTGCAAACAGCTACCAATTTAAACCAATGGTATCAATAGATGATACCATTTGAAAGATTATGGGAATGCTGGAAATACCAACCTTAACTGCCAGATAATTAGACATCGTACCACTTCTTGTCGCGAATGCAACACGCAGCGAAATTGGGCGGCACCTCGGGATTTCCGAAGAAACCGTCAAACATCAGACACGAAACATTCTGCGAAAATTCGAAGCGACGAACGTGAAAGATGCATTCGAAGCGCTAAGAGAGCATTTATATGTATTCGGCAAAGACGAGTTGGGAGTTAATTATTTTTATCAGAATTTTGAACGGCATTTATACTTAAGCGAAGACAGGATAAGCGCCCACGTTGATGAAACGATCGTTATAGAGGCGATATATCGCC
>JAKMGV010000129.1 GCA_022424725.1 Paracoccaceae bacterium | reverse complement strand
CCGACGCGAAACCGATGTTCTTTTTAGGCGGATTTGATACTGGCCGTTACGTAATTTACCGACAGATCGCGATCAGATAATTTCCAGCCCCAAGTGATCGGATTAAATACAAACCCCTTCCGATCCACGGGTTCCAGTCCCGCGTTTGAGATTAGCGTATAGAGTTCATCGGGCGTGATAAACTTGGACCATTCGTGTGTCCCCTTGGGCAACCAGCGCATTACGTATTCCGCCCCCACGATCGCCATTGCAAAGCTTTTGGGATTGCGATTGATCGTTGAACACACCATCAATCCACCAGGGCGCAGTAATTTTTGACAGGCTGTCAAATAGGCAAGCGGATCTGCCACATGTTCGACAACTTCCATATTTAGAACGATATCAAAGACTTCTCCGTTTTCGGCCAACTCCTCGGCTGTTCCAAAACGATAGTCGATGTCCAACCCCGATTGGCGGGCGTGTGCCTCGGCCACGGGGATGTTTCGTGCGGCTGCATCCACACCAACCACAGTGGCACCCAGACGCGCCATGGGTTCGCATAATAACCCGCCACCGCACCCAATATCCAAAATGCGCAGCCCCTGAAACGGATTAGGTGCGTTCAGATCACGATCAAATTCACCAGCGATTTGCGTTGTGATATAATCCAAACGGCATGGGTTTAGCATATGAAGTGGCTTGAATTTCCCATGGGGATCCCACCATTCTGCTGCCATCGCCTCAAATTTTGCAACTTCTGCTGGATCAACGGTCGTCTCTGAGGGTTGCATTTTTATCTCCGTCTGGTTTTCTTGGGTTTAGATCACATATAGGACGTATATGGACAACCGATCAGAGCAAAAAGCAGAAAATTCTCCGTTATATCCCGCGATTGACCCGTTTTCGCACGAAATGTTGGATGTGGGGGCTGGCCATAAGGTTTATTTGGAACAATCCGGCGCGCGGGATGGGTATCCTGTGGTGGTTGTTCATGGTGGACCCGGTGCGGGGTGCAGTGCGTCAATGCGCCGATATTTTGATCCGACCAAATATCGGATCATCATGTTTGATCAACGCGGATGTGGTCGTTCACTGCCCTATGCCAGCATCGAACACAATACTACGTGGGATTTGGTGCGTGATATGGAGCAAATCCGAACCCATCTGGGCGTGGACCAATGGGCCGTGTTTGGGGGAAGTTGGGGCGCGACGCTGTCGTTGATTTATGCACAAACCCATCCAGAAAGCGTTAGTCACCTGATCCTGCGGGGTGTGTTCCTGATGACGCAACCTGAGTTGGATTGGTTTTATGGTGGGGGCGCAGGAAAATTCTGGCCCGAGTTGTGGCAGCGATTTGTTTCTGTCATTCCAGAGGACGAGCGTGATGACCTAATTTCTGCTTATCACAAACGGTTGTTTTCAGGGGACATGCGCGAAGAAATGCGGTTCGGCACCACGTGGACACATTGGGAAAATGCACTGGCATCGTTTCAATCGAATGGATTTGGCGGACACTGCCCGCCCGCCTATGCACGCACATTTGCGCGGATCGAAAACCACTATTTCATTAATGATGGCTTTTTGGATCAGGATCAAAAAATCCTGAATAACATGGAAAAAATTCGCCATATTCAGGGGTATATTGTGCAGGGTCGCTATGACATGATTTGTCCACCTGCAACGGCGTACGAGCTTTCGCGGAAATGGCCCCGATGCGACCTGCGTATTATGTCCTATGCAGGGCATGCGATGTCCGAACCCAAGATAAGTTCGGAACTGGTTTCAATCATGGATAAATTGCGATTTTAATCCGATTTGGATGAAATGGGTTGTTTTTCGGCGGATCGTTCCGACATATGTTCAAATCAAAAGGAATGGACATGCCCGAAATAAACCAAGCCGCACTGGATTTTTTGATGACGCGCCGGTCGCGCCCCGCAAAAACGCTCGATCTGCCTATCCCTGATCGAACAGAGTTATTGTCTCTGTTGACAGCGGCCGCGCGTACGCCAGATCATGGCAAGTTAGAGCCATGGCGCTTCATTGTTCTGTCCAAAGATAAATTGCGCAGCTTGGCGCATTTGGTTGCTGGTCGTGGCGCCGCGCTGGGACATGAGCCCGAGAAAATTGAAAAGGCCCAAGGTGCCTATAATACGGGACATTTGGCTGTCGCAGTTATCGAGGTTCAAAAACCGTCTGAGAAAATTCCAGCGATTGAACAAACCTATTCTGCGGGTGCCGTGTGCCTTGCGTTATTAAATGCGGCACTTGCCTCTGGTTGGGGAGCAAACTGGATTTCTGGTTGGCCATCGCATGATCGCGGATTTGTCGAGGCTGGCTTTGGTTTGGTAGAAAATGAACGCGTTGCGGGAATTATTTATCTGGGATCAGAACGCGCCACACCACCAGAGCGTCCGCGCCCCAACCTTGACGATATTGTGAGTTGGGAATGACGCAGATCACGCGCGCAATCGCGCTTTCGATTTCACAATTTTCTGATCGTCGATTTCAACGTGTTGTATTTAAATCCATCGTTCTTGCGATATTGGCGCTTTGGGCCTTGGCCGCGGGTGGTGGCAGTGTTTTGGGATGGCTGTTCAGTGGTGATTTAACTCTTCCATGGATTGGCACGATCACATTTAACGGGTCGCTAATTGGATGGGGGGCATTTTGGATTATACTGGGATTATCGGTGTTCTTGATGGTGCCCGTTGCATCCGCGATGTCCGCATTTTTTGTCGATGATGTCGCCCGTGCCGTTGAAGAACGCCACTATCCTAATACCCGAGCACAGTACCGTTCAAAACTGTCTGAAGAGGTCAGAGAAAGCCTTGGGTTTCTGGGGACAATGTTGGCGGCAAACCTGATCGCTTTAATTTTTTACGTATTATTTACCGTATTTGCGCCGATTATCTTTTGGTCATTGAACGGATATTTAATTGGACGCGAGTATTTTTATATGGCTGCGAAACGCCATTTGGGACGCGACAATGCGTTATCCGCATTTCGTGATCATCGTTTTCGCGTTTGGATGTGCGGTGTGATCTTGGTCCTACCGATGAGCGTTCCGTTATTGAACCTATTGGTTCCTGTCCTCGCCGCAGCAAGTTTTACCCATCTGTTTCAATGGTGGATGGCGGACCGTAACGGTCAAAGAAATCTAAATCATCCACGGTGATTGCTCCCGAAACAATAATGCCTGCTACAATTGCCCAGATCACAGCGGAAATGCCCGTTGTGATCCATGCCTTTTTACGCAGGTGGTGATTTTCTGGTGCGCCTGCTTGGGTGCCTTCTACAACGTCGCCCAGGTCACCTTGGGTTTCGATGTTAAATGGAATTACAATTAGAAATGTCATGAACCAAATGACAGCAAACAAAACTAATGCAGATGTGATTCCCATTGCGATACCCCGATCTTAAACTTGTTCTAGTTCGATAAGCGTGCCATTAAAGTCCTTTGGGTGCAGAAACAATACTGGTTTTCCATGTGCGCCGATCTTTGGTTCTCCTGTTCCCAACACACGTGCGCCTGTGGATTTCAGATGATCACGTGCGGCCAGGATATCATCAACCTCATAGCAGACATGGTGAATTCCGCCAGACGGGTTTTTGTCCAAGAAACCTTGGATCGGGCTGTTTTCGCCAAGCGGGTACAAAAGTTCAATTTTAGTGTTTGGCAGTTCAATAAAAATTACGGTTACACCATGATCCGGTTCGTCCTGCGGTGCGCCGACGTTCGCACCCAATGCGCTGCGATATTGATCTGCGGCAGCTTCTAAATCAGGAACGGCAATCGCCACATGGTTCAATCTTCCGATCATTTGGTAACCTCTTTTGTTTTCGCCTATATGCCGATTTTTCGGATACTTTCAAAGGGGACAGTTCCGCGCAGCTAAATTTGTTAACTCTTAATTAGCCTTCCGAACGCAACATGGTTGGGAATCGATAGGAGGCGATGATGGAGAACGATCTAGACCCCTTAAACCTGATGCCGAAACCAACACCAAATCGGCCCTTATTGGGTTTGACGATATTGATCGTAGAAGACAGTCGATATTCGTGCGAAGCAATGCGATTTATGGCGCTACGCAGTGGGGCGCGATTACGTCGCGCGGATAGTATTCAATCAGCGAAACGTCATTTGCGGGTGTATATGCCGTCTGCGATTATTGTTGATGTTGGTTTGCCTGATGGCTCTGGGTTGGATTTAATACGTGAATTGTCGTCCGCACGGCCACGTGTTCCTGCATTAATCGGAACCAGTGGGGATGAATTACATCATACCGCGACATTGAAATCGGGTGCAGATGTGTTCATTTCGAAACCGTATGAAAGCTTGGCGGCATTTCAACAAACCTTGCTTGATTTGTTTCCCCCCTCAGAACGATTTGGTTTGCGATTGGTCTCAAACGATATGGTTCATCCCGACCCAACCGCGCTGCGGGATGATCTGTGTCATGCGAAATCCCTGATCGAACATGATCCGAATAAACCAATGTGCGACTACTTACGTCAATTTTTGACAGGCGTCGCCAAAAGTGTTGGGGATGCGCACCTTGAACGTGCCGCGCAAAATGAACCAATTGAGGATTTGGGATTGATCCTTGATCAGAAAATTCGCGAAGTTCGTATTTTTTAACGATCTTGCATTGGATCTGACTGCGCAAGGACCAGACGCGTTAAATTGCGAAGGCTTTCTTTTTGTTGACCATTTGTGTCGAAGTTTGTGGGGGATAGCCAGGCGTTAAACGCCTCATTTAACACGGGCCACTCGCCGTCAATGGCGGCAAACCACGCAGTATCGCGGTTTCGGCCCTTTACAACCGTGGCTTGACGAAAGATCCCCTCGTAACTTAGGCCAAGCCGCTGTGCCGCACGCCGTGACGGCATATTTAACGCATTGCATTTCCATTCAAAACGCCGATATCCGTTTTCAAAGGCCCATTGCATCATCAGAAAAAACGCCTCTGTCGAAACGGGCGTACGTTGCGCGGCAGGGGATATGCAGATATGGCCAAGTTCAATGCTGCCTGCGTTTGGATCAATGCGAAGATATGATTGAACCCCTAAATATTGGCCCGTTTGTATATTTTGGATCGCAACGAAATACGGATCAGATTGGCTGGCGAGTTCGGAAACAAAGCGAAAATATTGAGCGGAAGAGTTAAATGGACCGTAAGGCATGTAATCCCACACATGATCGTGCCCATCGTAGGATCGAAACAAATGCGCCGCATGATCGGCAGCCGATAGGCGCACCAACTTTACATATCGTCCAGATAACTCTTTGAAACTGGGCGCTTCAGGTGCTTGCCAATT
>JAKMGV010000128.1 GCA_022424725.1 Paracoccaceae bacterium | reverse complement strand
GCAATTATCCCATAAACCCGAAACATTGGGTGATGAGAACACGCGCCTGTCACCCAAATACGACTTTAGCACCGCGCGAAACATTGAAAAATTGGTAACCTTGCCCTTTTAGCTGCCGTAAATACGTTTATGATGCGCCCAAGCTAATAAAAAGATGTGACCATGCCAATTATAACAGAAGACGACCTGATCCAATCTATCGCGGATGCGTTCCAATTCATCTCATACTTTCATCCGCCTGATTTCATACGCGCGATGAGTGCGGCATGGGAGAAAGAGGAAAATCCATCTGCCAAACAGGCGATGTCGCAAATCCTGGTTAATTCGCGTATGTGTGCGATTGGGCGTCGTCCAATTTGTCAGGATACCGGATCTGCCAATATTCACATCAAATATGGGATGCAGGCGCAGACAAATTTCAAACGCTCTTTACAGGAAATCTGTGATGAAGGCACGCGTCAGGGGTATCTGCGCGATGAAAACCCATTGCGGGCCTCTGTCGTGGTTGATCCATTTGATTCCCGCCAAAACTCGGGCGACAACACGCCTTGTATGTTGACCGTTGAAATGGTCGCGGGCGACACGATTGAGGTTGAGGTCGCCGCCAAAGGGGGCGGATCAGAGAATAAATCAAAATTCACCACTTTGAACCCATCAGGCAGCGTGTCGGACTGGGTTGTGCAAAGTGTCGAAAGCATGGGGGCAGGATGGTGCCCGCCAGGTATTTTGGGGATCGGTATCGGTGGCAACGCGGATAAGGCGATGGCATTGGCTAAACAGGCCCTATCCGAACCCATAGATATGGCCGATTTGATCCGCCGCGGCCCATCAAACCGGACCGAGGAATTGCGCCTTGAAATCGCTGAACGTGTCAACGCATTGGGCATTGGTGCCCAAGGGTTGGGTGGCATTACGACTGTGCTGGACGTGAAAATTAAATCCTTCCCAACCCACGCGGCGTCATTGCCTGTTGGGATGATCCCAAACTGTGCCGCAACACGGCACGCGCATTTCACATTGGATGGATCGGGTGCCGCGGAATTTACACCGCCTGATCTGAAGGATTGGCCCGAGATCCTGTTGGATCAGGCCAGCGCACATGCGATTAAGGTGGATGTTGACAACCTGACGGATGAGGTATTGCAATCCTTTGAGCCGGGTCAAACATTGTTGCTGTCTGGCACGATCTACACAGGTCGCGACGCCGCACACAAACGCATGATCGATATGTTGGATCGGGGTGAGGAATTGCCCGTCGATCTTAAGGGTCGCGCGATTTACTATGTTGGTCCCGTTGACGCAGTCGGAGACGAGGTGATCGGCCCAGCAGGACCCACCACATCAACCCGTATGGATAAATTCACGGACCGTATTTTGAACGACACGGGTTTGAAAATGATGATCGGCAAGGCCGAGCGTGGTGATATCGCGATTGACGCCATTGCCAAGCATAAGGCGGTCTATCTGATCGCAGTTGGTGGCGCTGCCTATCTGGTGTCAAAGGCGATCAAATCCGCAAAACCCATTGCCTTCCAAGATTTGGGGATGGAAGCGATTTACGAGCTTAAGGTCGAGGATATGCCCGTCAACGTTGGTGTCGACACCAGTGGCAATTCGATCCACAAAATCGGTCCAGCGGCTTGGCGTAAATAGGCGATTATTTTAAAAAATATAGGATCCCCACAGGCCCCTGTGGGGATTTTTTTTATGTGCCGCGCAGGCCGTTACAGTGATGCACCGCGATCCAATTTTGTTGTCAAGTAAATGAGGCTTTCGGAACTTTTCACACCTTTGGCCGATCCGATCTGATCCAAAATGCGATCCAAATCCGCCGTTGTTTGTGCGGCGATTTCCACCAACATATCAAAACGCCCTGATGTCGTATGGGCGCGCCGCACTTCGGGAAGGCTGCGCAGTTTTGACAGGACCTCAGCGCCGCTCATGGGGTCAAAGGCAATCAATACACTGGCGCGGATCATCGGCCGGTTGGCATAGCCCATCCGCAGGGTATAGCCCCGTATGGTTCCCGCCTTTTCCAATCGTTCAATACGGCTTTGCACAGTGGTGCGCGCAATCCCAAGTTGGCGCGCCAAATCCGTGAGAGGCGCACGTGCATTGTCGGTTAAGGCCTGTATTAGTTTTTGGTCTATATCGTCCATATGACGATAAATACAGACATAATGACGAAAAATACAATCATAATGTATAAAATGCTTGTCGATTATGACGGTGAAACCCTGTGAACTGGGGCAAAGTTAAAAGAGGTGATTATGCAAGCGTCGTTTACATTCACAGGCACACCCGAAACCTATATCGCATCGCGCGGACCAGATGTGCCGATCCTATTCTTTGATCCAGCCGCGTTGCACACGCGGTTTGCGCTGTTTCAATCGGGGTTCCCGGGGCTTGTGACCTATGCGGTCAAGGCAAATGATACAATTGAGGTCATCGAAAATTTGCACATGGCGGGCCTGACGACCTTTGACGTGGCCTCGCCTGTGGAAATCGCACGGGTGCGTGACCTGTGTCCTGACGCAACGCTTCATTATAACAACCCCGTTCGATCAGCGCGCGAAATACAGATGGGCGTTCAGGCGGGTGTGGCGTCATGGTCGGTGGATTGTATCAGCGAATTGGAAAAACTGATCGCACAGGGTGCAACAGGCGAAATTGCTGTGCGCCTGCATCTGCCCATGGGTGGATCGGCCTATAATTTTGGCGAAAAATTTGGGGCCTGTCCCGAGGATGCCGTGACGCTGTTACAGCGGGTTGCACGGGCAGGGTATCAAGCGGCCATGACATTTCATGTGGGAACACAATGCACCGATTATTCTGCATGGGATCATTATATCACAACATGTTACGACATCGCACAGCGTGCGGGCGTGACATTGTCGCGGTTAAATGTTGGGGGTGGGTTTCCTGCCCATCGGGATGGGGTGGCCCCGGATCTGACCGCTATTTTTGCCCAAATCGCAACGTCTGTTGAACGCACGTTTGGACATAAACCACCTAAACTCGTCTGCGAACCCGGACGCGCGTTGGTGTCTGAATGCTATCAATTATTGGTGCGTGTGAAGGGGCGCAAGGCGAATAATATCCTCTATCTAAACGATGGAATTTACGGCGCAATGGCGGAATGGCGTGACATTGGACCGGTCAAGCGATTAGAGATTATGCGCCCCTCTGGCGACGCGGTCACCGATCAGGTTGACCCCTTTTCGGTCTTTGGCCCGACCTGCGATAGCCTAGACCGATTACCCGGAATAGTCGCATTGCCACACACGATCCAAGACGGGGACTATATCCTGATTTCTGGCATGGGTGCCTATTCCAACGTCACCTGCACGCCCTTTAACGGATATGGCGTGGTTCGGCGTGTAACCATTGCCCCGTGATTAGGCCACATGTTGCAAGGTCACCCTGGGGTTTATACCCAATGCAGCACAGACATCACGGGTCAGTTCAGGGCGGTTTAGGGTGTAAAAATGCAGCGCCTCAACCCCTTCATCAACCAATTCGCTGCACAATTCTGTGCAGAGCGCGATTGACAGCAGGTCGGTGCGCTGATCGCGCTCGGCCTTGGTATAGGCCTCCTCTAACCACGCAGGCAGGGTTGCACCACACCGTTTGGCAAAGCGTTTAACACCCTGCCAATTTTCGATTGGCAAGATTCCGGGCGTAATTGGTTTTGTGATCCCCGCCTTGGCACAGGCATCGCGAAAACGCAAAAAATCCTCGGCCTCAAAAAAGAATTGGGTCAAGGCTTCGTCTGCGCCTGCGTCCAGTTTTTGTTTCAACCAATCAATGTTTTGCGCTTTATCCGCCGCCTCTGGGTGGGTTTGAGGGTATGCGCCAACAAATAGGCGAAACGCATCCAAATCTGCCAGGGCACCAACCAATTCAATAGTGTTTTGAAACCCATCCGCATGCGCGCGAAATGTGCCGCTTTCGGCGGGGGGATCACCGCGCAGGGCGACCAACCCTGTCACACCCGTATCCGCATAACTGCGGGCAATGTTCAGGGTTTCGTCCCGCGTTGCCTCCACGCATGTCAAATGGGCCGCCACATCACACCCAGTATGGTTGTGCAAAACGCGTGTCGCCTCTTGTGTCAGGGTGCGTGTTGTGCCCCCTGCGCCGTAGGTCACGGACATAAAGCGTGGGTTTAGCGGGGCAAGCGTATTTACCGTATCCCACAGGCGATAGGCCCCTTCAAAATTTTGTGGTGGGAAAAACTCAAACGAAATTTGGGGTCGGGTCATTATCATATCCATAAGTTGTCTTGCCACTTTGTCCCAGATATGTGATCTTGAATCAAATTCATAAAATTAAAGAAGGTTATGAGTTTCATATGAAAATGCATATTGAATTCCGCCATTTGCGCACGGTCAAAGCCATTCATGAAAATGGGGGCGTGTCGAATGCAGCGGATATTTTGAACATCACCCAAAGCGCGCTAAGCCATCAGATCAAAAACCTAGAAGAGCAAACAGGGATCGAATTATTTGTGCGCAAATCCAAACCCCTGCGCCTGACGGCGGCGGGTATGCGTCTATTGCGGTTGGCTGATAAAATCCTGCCCGAGGTCGATGCCATTCAGGCCGAATTTGAAGGATTGCGCAGTGGTAAATCAGGGCGCCTTCATATCGCGATTGAATGCCATGCCTGTTTTGAATGGCTGTTTCCAGTGCTTGAAAGGTTTCGCAAATCTTGGCCAGATGTGGATGTGGATATCAGGCCCGGTTTGGCATTTGACGCCCTGCCAGCCTTGGAAAAAGAGGATGTGGATCTGGTCGTGTCATCAGATCCCGAAAACCTACCCGGCATCACATTTTCGCATCTATTTGAATATGCGCCTGTTTTCGTGGCATCGGCCCAAAATCCATTGGCGGAAAAAGCCTTTATCGAAGCCGAAGATTTTCGTGATCAAACCCTGATCACCTATCCCGTTGAACGAAGCCGATTGGATTTGTTTTCACAGCTTTTGATCCCTGCCAAGGTGGAGCCCGCATCCATCCGTCAGGTGGAACTCACTGCTGTGATCTTACTGCTGGTTGCCTCAAATCGGGGGATATCTGTGTTGCCAGATTGGGTGGTGCGCGAGGTGAAATACAGTTCCGATTATGTCACACGTCCACTGACAAAAGAAAAAATCACGCGTGGACTATTCGCCGCCACGCGCGATGATGATCTTGCTAAACCATATATGCGTGACCTTATCCGCCTTGCTGGCGAAGAGGCACGCAGGCTTCAGTCACTTTAAAGCGATTGTAGTTCGGTCGCCATGACACGACCATCACGCCCGTCCTGAAGTTCGTAGCTTAGTTTCTGGTTTTCGGCCAAGGCCTTCAAGCCAGAACGTTC
>JAKMGV010000127.1 GCA_022424725.1 Paracoccaceae bacterium | reverse complement strand
GTCAGTGACACGTTCCTATCGGTTGCAACCCCATTGGAAACAATCAAGCGCAAAAAGTTTTCAATAGATGCCGAGGCGGTAATTGCGATCATCAAAACACGCGGGATCGCGGGCATGGTTCTGGGCCTGCCCCGCAATATGGATGGCAGCGAAGGCCCCAGATGTCAGGCGACGCGCGCATTTGCCCGCAATTTTGAACGCCTGCATGATATACCAATCGCCTTTTGGGACGAACGTTTGTCCACGGTTGCGGCGGAAAAGGCCCTGCTTGAGGCGGATACGACACGAAAACGTCGCTCTGAAGTTATTGATCATGTGGCCGCATCGTATATCCTACAGGGGACGCTAGATCGTATTCAGCACATAAACCGAGCAGACACATAAAATGAACACACCCCTTTGGAAACGTGATGAAATTGAATCACCCTGTGTGCAGATTTGTATCGTGCATCCTGAAACGCGCATTTGCACAGGCTGTTATCGTACCATTGATGAAATCACCGATTGGTCACGCATGACACCCGAGGCCCGCCGCAATATCATGGACGATCTGCCAGCGCGCGCCGATCAACTCAAGGTACGCCGCGGCGGCCGCGCCGCTCGTTTGAAGCGCAGATAAATCGACGCTACGCCCAAACCGCAGCGGTGCTAGCCAATATTCAACCAATCCAATGCTGACCGCACTGCTGGGCGGAAATAGGCGATCATGCGGCCCTCTGGCTGCGCTGTGGCCTTGGACGCCCACGGCGCGACTCCATGCAAACACATCGGATGAAGGACATAGGCCTCGCCCACATTCGCATGCACTTCGACTCGGTTACAGGTGTTAAACACATGTTTGCGCACCTCTTTATACAGATCTGTGATATCCGTTTCGCGGATTTGGGCGTCGGTTAGGCCTTCAAATGCATCCTGAAACGCGTCTTGCATAATCTGATGTGATCCTTCCCAAACCACCATCGGGCTGGCCCCTGCATCAAAATCATTCAGCGGCATGCCCAAAATATAGGCGTGGGGTTCACGGACAAAGCGCCGCTTGGGCGATCCAATGCCCAATACCCCGTCCACATGGGCCGCGTCCCGATTTTTGCGAAACTGAAACGCGGCGTCGCTTTCGCCTTCGCGCGGTTTTGGATAACCGGGATAGGTGATGGACACCTGCGCCTTATGATAGGGGCCAGGACACAGGCTGCGCAAACGCGCAGGAAATTCCGCACCTGGCAAATTTCCGTTTGCTGCATTTGGCAATGCATCAACCCCGACAAACCATGTGCTTTCACAGACCAGCCAATTTGCGCGCATTTGGGGGTCTTGAGCTACGCCAATCGAGATTTGACGCGCGCGTTTCGCCCATTGGGCCAGGCGCGGATCATAGGCGACGCGCCGCCATCCTGTGGATCCAAACATCGCGTTAATATCCCATGGCCTTGCGCAACATATTGGCCGCGACAAAGACCAAGAATATCGCAAAAAATCGCTTCAACTTTGCTGCCTCCATCTTATGCGCCAGGGCCACACCCAAAGGCGTTGTCACAAGTGTCATTGCAATAATAAGACCAAAGGCCGCCAAATTAACGGCCCCCACGGTCATCGGGGGACGCAGCATGGGATCAAGCGAGACAAAGAAAAACCCCAAAACGGACGGGACCGCAATCAACAATCCAAACCCCGAGGATGTCGCAACCGCCCGATGGATTGTCATGCCGTACAATGTCATGGTCGGCACACCCAGCGATCCGCCACCAATTCCCATCAGCACAGAAAAGAAGCCCACAAGTGGCGCATAAATCGCGCGTCGCACTCCCGTTGGCATATCATCCGCAAGGCGCCATTCGGTTTTGCCAAAGGCCATGTAAAGGCCAATACACATCCCCAAACCGCCAAATATCCATTGCAAAGTCGAAGAGCGTAATTGCGCCGCAATGGCTACAGAAACCAATGCGCCAATCATGATGCCCGGAGCCCATGTGCGCAGAACATCCCAATCCACGCCACCGAGTTTGTTATGGGCGCTGAGCGAACGCAAAGATGTCACTACAATCGTGGCAAGCGATGTAGCAAGGCAAATTTGCATCAAATCCTGATGCGCATAGCCCAAGGTGGTAAAGGCATAATAAAACGCAGGCACCAAAATCATGCCGCCCCCGACACCGAAAAGCCCCGCAATGACGCCCGCAACCGCGCCCACAATTGCCAAGGCAATCACCATTTCGATCATTGCGAAATCTCCCTTCCTGTCCCCATGCAGTTTAGGGACAGTCCACTATTGTTCAATAATGGTTTGGGGCTATCGCCCTTTTCGCAGTGCATCGAAATCACGCAGTTGTGCGATCAATGCGGGCATGTCGCCGATCTGGATCATATTGGGTCCATCACAGGGCGCATTGTCAGGATCCTGATGGGTTTCAATGAACAAACCGGCCACACCAACCGCGCAGGCCGCGCGTGCAAGGGCGGCGACAAATTTGCGTTCGCCCCCCGATGAATTGCCCCGCCCACCGGGTTGTTGCACCGAATGTGTTGCATCAAAAATCACAGGATATCCCGTTTCGCCCATGGTTTCCACCCCACGGAAATCATTGACTAATGTATTATAGCCAAAGGATGTGCCGCGTTCGCACAGCATGATCTGGGTATTCCCCGTGCTGGCAATTTTTTCAGCGACGTTGTGCATTTCCCATGGGGCCAAAAACTGACCCTTTTTCACATTGATCGGCTTGCCCGTATTACCCGCTGCCAACAACAAATCCGTTTGACGCGACAGGAATGCAGGAATTTGGATAATATCCACCACCTCGGCTGCGAGGGCGCAATGGCTGACTTCATGAACGTCTGTAATGACAGGACAGCCAAAGGTGTCGCGCACCTCGCCCAAAATGCGCAGGCCTTCGTCCATGCCGATACCACGCGCCGATGTGATTGAGGATCTGTTCGCCTTATCATAGCTGGTTTTAAAGACAAATTTTGATCCCGTAGGCGCACAGGCATTTGCCACACGTTCGGCCATCATCATGGCGTGATCGCGGTTTTCCAACTGACACGGCCCCATGATGAAGGCAATCGGATTGTCCCCGCCAAAGAGTACATCCCCAACCATCACTGTTTTTTGCGTGTTCATTGTTCAATCACTCCTTCGATACGCACCACATCTTCGGGGTTGTTTAATTCCCAAAAGACGCGGCCGCGCCCCTCAACCTCGACACATTTTACGATTTCGCCGTTTTCCAAAAACCGCAACTGCTCCAACCCTTCCAGGCGTTCTAGCGACCCCTCAGGCCACGACATATATGCGCTTAGCGCTGCGGGGCGATAGGCGTAGACCCCAACATGGTGGAACACCGGCAATTTCTCATCCGCAGGCCATTTGTCGATATCCATAAACGGCACCACCTCTTTGGAAAAATAAAGGGCGTGGTTGTTTTTATCAAAAATCGCTGTTGTTCCCCCCACCCGACCTTCTCGGCGGTCGGTGGTAAAATGGCCGTATGTAACCCGATCAAGGCGCAGCACCGGGGTGGCCATTTGCGCTGTATCATCCTGTTTCATGGCGGCGATCAAATCCTCGACAAACCAATGGGGTGTCAGGGGGGCATCGCCCTGTAAATTCACAACCAAATCTGCGTCTAGGGTCGCATTTGCTAGCGCCTCGGCACAACGTTCGGTGCCATTGCGGCAGGTTTCAGATGTCATGATAATATCCGCCCCAAATGCCTGTGCGGCGTCACGAATGCGCACATCATCAGTGGCCACATAAACCGCATCGACACCCGTAACACGACAGGCCGCCTCCCAGCTTAGCTGGATCAGGGATTTGCGCGCCCCATCAGGTAGGGTAAGTTCCACCAATGGTTTTCCTGGATACCGGGTTGAGGCATAGCGGGCGGGAATAATAATAACGGTTTTCAAGCAACACCTGCGCGCAATAGATCGTGGATATGAAGGATGCCGATGGGCATGTTGTTTTGATCCACCGCCAATAACACACTGATTTTTCTTGTGTTCATAATGTTCAACGCTTCGGCTGCGAACATATTGGGCGTGACTGTCACGGGTTTTTGCCCCGCAATATCCCCCGCCGTTGCCTGCATTAAGGTATCCATATGGCGACGCAAGTCGCCATCGGTGACAACACCCAACAATGCACCCTCTTGGATCACAACGGCAATGCCAAACCCCTTGGATGTCATCGTGATGAGGGCGTCTTGCATAGAGGTTTTATGATCAACGATAGGCAGCGCATCGCCACGGTGCATCAGCTGCGCAACCGTTGCCATTTGCGCCCCAAGTTTGCCGCCCGGGTGGAACACCTTGAAATCTTCGGGTTGAAAATCGCGCCGCTCCATAAGCGCAACGGCTAGTGCATCACCCAAGGCCAACGTCAGTGTGGTGGATGTGGTCGGCGCCATGCCAATGGAACAGGCCTCGGGCGCCTGCGTCAGGATCAGTTTATAATCGGCCGCCTGCATCAGCGTGCTATTGGGCTTTGATGAAATCGCGGCCATCGGAATGCCAAAACGACGCGTATGGGCGACAATATCACGAAGTTCGGATGTTTCCCCCGAATTGGAAATCAGCAAACAAAAATCTGCCGCTGTCACCATGCCCAAATCACCATGGCTCGCCTCTGTTGCATGAACGAAACTGGCGGGTGTGCCTGTACTGGCCAAAGTTGCGGCAATTTTATTGCCGATATGTCCCGATTTACCGACGCCTGATACAATCACACGGCCCTTGGTTTGCAAAACCGCCTCAACCGCGCCGACAAAATCACTGGGCAAATCCCCCGCCATTTGATGCAGCGCATCCGCTTCAATCGAAATCACTCGTGAAGCAATTGCATTTATATCATCTTGGGTCATATCTACGCCTTGAGCTACGCTTCGCAAGTCAAATACGCGGAAATAGTCTTCGAAAGCAACTGCTATCCGACGAAATATTGGTTATTCAATAAACACAATACGCAGACGCGTCGTTTGAAAATCCTATACCTGCGACGGCAGCCACAACACGATTTGAGGGAATGCTACCAAACCTGCGATAGTTAGCGCATCCGCAATAAAAAATGGAGTAACTCCCTTGAACACATCTTGAACCGACAAATCGTCACGTACACCCGCAACCACAAAGCAGTTGAGGCCGATCGGAGGCGTGATCAAGCAAAACTCAGCCATTTTTACAACCAGGATCCCAAACCATATAGCGCACATTTCACCTGACATTCCGAATGCACTTTCCGCTGCGCTTACATCTTCACCACCATTGAGTGCCATCACGGCAGGATACACAACTGGCAGCGTTAGCAACAACATCCCAATTGCATCCATAAACATACCCAAGACTGCATAAGCTAATAGGATACACACCAATAT
>JAKMGV010000126.1 GCA_022424725.1 Paracoccaceae bacterium | reverse complement strand
ATTCGGGATGAGCAAAGCGCAAATGCCATGGGATTGGTGACTGCAGGGGCCGCCGAATTAATCCGGGAAGCTGATTTTCAGGTCGATGATTTAACCACGCGGCTTGAGGCGATTTTCAACGATCCCGCGCGGGCCAGCCAAATGGCAAGTGCTGCGCTAAAAACATCCGTGCCTGATGCTACACAGCGCCTGATGGATTTGATCCAAACATTGATAAAGAAAGACAGCTAAATGAACGCAGCCGCAACCAAGCTCCCCACCGATGTTGGTCCCATTCATTTCGTTGGGATTGGCGGCATTGGGATGTCGGGTATTGCCGAAGTTTTGTTGAACCTTGGCTACCGCGTGCAAGGCTCAGATTTAAAAGAGAGCAAGATCACCCAACGTTTGGCCGATTTGGGGGCTACGATTTTCATCGGCCAGCGCGCCGACAATTTGGAGCATGCCGAGGTGGTAGTGATTTCATCGGCGATCAAAACAGGCAACGCCGAATTGGATCAGGCGCGATTGATGGGGTTGCCCGTTGTGCGCCGTGCGGAAATGTTGGCCGAATTGATGCGCATGAAATCCAATGTTGCGGTTGCGGGAACGCATGGCAAAACCACCACCACAACCATGGTGGCGACCCTACTGGATGGGGGCGGTATTGATCCAACGGTGATCAATGGTGGGATCATTCACGCCTATGGATCCAACGCCCGCATGGGGCAGGGCGAATGGATGGTGGTTGAGGCTGATGAAAGCGATGGCACATTTAATCGCCTGCCGGCCACAATCGCGATTGTCACAAACATTGATCCCGAGCATATGGAACATTGGGGCAGCATCGAAAACCTGCGTCAGGGGTTTTATGATTTTGTGTCAAACATCCCTTTTTATGGTTTGGCCGTCTGCTGCACCGATCATCCAGAGGTGCAATCGCTGGTTGGGCGCATTTCGGATCGTCGGGTTGTGACCTATGGGTTTAACGCACAGGCCGATGTGCGCGCCGTGAACCTGACCTATTCGGGGGGATCGGCCCATTTTGATGTCGAATTTCAAGAGGATGGAACGGTACTGCGTGGCCTGCGCTTGCCCATGACGGGGGATCACAATGTGTCAAACGTCCTGTCTGCAATTGCCGTTGCGCGTCATTTGGGTGTGAAAGAGGCCGAGATTAAATCCGCCCTTGAAAATTTCAAAGGGGTCAATCGCCGCTTTACCAAAGTGGGTGAGGTGGCTGGCGTCACGATCATTGATGATTATGGCCACCACCCCGTTGAAATCGCCGCGGTGCTAAAGGCCGCGCGTCAGGCATCCGATGGTCGTGTGATTGCCGTTCATCAACCCCACCGCTACACGCGGCTCCATTCCTTGTTCGAAGATTTCTGCACCTGTTTTAATGAGGCGGATGTTGTCGCCATTGCCGAAGTCTTCGCCGCAGGCGAAGACCCGGTTGAGGGGGCAAGCCGGGATGATTTGGTCGCCGGGCTGATCCGCCACGGCCACCGCCACGCCAGCGCTCTTCTGAGTGAAGACGACTTGGAACAACTGGTGCGTACCCATGCGCAATCGGGTGATATAGTCGTCTGCCTTGGCGCGGGTACAATTTCAGCATGGGCCAATGCATTGCCCGAACGGCTGGGCTAGTAGCATTTTAACAGTTGATCAGAATTTTTATTTGCAATCATAGCTTGTGACTGAAATTCTGTTGGTATGTCAAACATAAATATTACAGATACAAATTCATTTAAAACTTAGTTAGGAACAGTTCCAGAGGCTGATCGCCTAAAAGCTGCACAATTCGTTTGTGGCGTTTGGGTTGCGGTTACGCTACCGTCTATCATGCGCGAGTTCGAGACGCAGTTAAGTCAAGATCAAGCAAAAATCAGCAAGGCATTGCAACGGCTGCTCGTCTTGTCGTTTCACGGCATGTCGGTGTACAACATGCAGCTCGACGAAAATAACAAAATCAAAAAGGACCTACTTGATCGTTACGAAATCTCCGAAACGGTTGTTTTTGATGAAAGTTGGTTTGATGAGATAGATCTGAAGGCAGGAAATCTCACTCGCTGCAAAGACGCCGTTCAAAATTACATCGCCCTAATTAATAACCCTCATGGGGTTAATATGGTCAAAGTAGCTGTGAACTGTGTAATAGCGTGCACCTCTCTATGTAAAGAACTGGCTAATGGAAGTTCGCGAAGCCCTTGGGACACTATTTCGAGGTTCTTGAAATCGCTTGCCGAAAATGATGTTTCGACATGGGCAACCGACACTACGATCGCTTCTCTTTATCTACTTATGGGGAGATCGATCTTTGGTAGTTCAAATGAAGGCGGCAGCGGTTTGTTTGATCAAGGTTTTGAGTTTTGGAACCGGTAGTTAGGACTATTTAGCACTTATGATGATTACAATAAAATTCACTGGGCCGCGCTTTGGGTGGCTTTTGATCAGCAGGCTGAATACATTAATAATCAAGCCGAAATTGAAACGACGAATAAGCTGTTAGAGAGTTCATATGATCTATACAAAGCAAGGCTTTGGGTGCTTGACTTGGATTCCAAAAATGAAACGCAACAGGAAGAAGTAAGATCAAGTCGGCAAGAGGTCGCCAAGCTGGAAGCTGAAAATGAAAAATCACAACAAGTGATCGATAAACTGCAGGCGAAATTGCGAGAGAAGACTGCGACAGAGGAACTGGGCGGAGTGTTGGAAGCGTGGGAGGATCGGGCAAAAAGCGCCGCGCGGTCATCGCGTAGAAATTTAATACTGATATTAGTTGTAATTGCATCATTAGTTGCGGGGGCACTTTATGTCATTGTCTGCGTCGGGTTTGGTTGGCTTGATGCGCTTTTGATCCCAGACGGTTGCGTGAACTTAGGAGATGACGTCTGTGTGGGTCTGACCCAACGGACAGCATTTTTGACCGTGATATTCCTTACACTTGCAAGCGTCATATTTCTGGTTTTGCGCATTTTGTTGCGGGGGTATCATTCGAACATATTTTGGCGGGATGATGCACGTGAACGCATTGCTTTTGCGACAGTGTACATCAACATGTTGGGCAATGCGCGGACGAGCCAAAAAACAGATGATTATGCGCGTATTGTATATGAAACGCTGTTCCGTCCCGCGAATTCAAAATTACCTGTTGCGGATGTTCCTGCGGGCCTTTCCTTCCTAGATAATTTGGCAAATAACTTTACAAAGCAATGATCCTGTTGGATTGTGCAGTCGGTTCGAACGTTAATTCCTTTGGGTAAGATAACCAGATCATGCGCGGTCGTAGCGAATGCGAAGACTAATAGCGTATGATCCAGCCCACGCCCGTCCCGTCAAACCGTAGGTTTGCCTTCGGCAAAACGGTGTGGCGGGCTTCGTTGCCTCGGCCCTGTTAACCGCCCACGGGCGTGTGCTTGACTGTTGGTGATTAACAAACATGAGGTAGATTTGGTTCATCAATCGCTGGGCTACGAATGGCTTACGCGGGTTTTTATTGCGGTGCTGCGATGAATATTGCATATCTCGTGCAACGACAGGAGCAGGTCATGAACAGCATCCCAGAACCGCGCGGCGCATTGTCCGAAAACCGTTCGTTGGCGGATTTGACGTGGTTGCGTGTGGGCGGTCCTGCGGAGTATTTCTTTCAACCTGCGGACACGGATGATCTGGCGGATTTTTTGCGCGCGCTTCCTGCGGATGTCCCTGTTTTTCCCATGGGTGTGGGCAGCAACCTGATCGTGCGCGATGGGGGGTTGCGCGGTGTGGTGATCCGTCTGGGGCGGGGGTTTAATCAAATCACGGTTCAGGATGATTTGATCACCGCGGGTGCGGCGGCGCTTGACGCCCATGTGGCGCGGCGCGCGGCGGATCAGGGGCGCGATTTGACATTCCTGCGAACAATCCCCGGATCCATCGGCGGGGCGGTGCGGATGAATGCGGGGTGTTATGGATCCTATGTGGCCGATCATTTTGTGCGCGCCACACTGGTTACTCGTCAGGGCGAAGTGATCATGTTAAACCGTGATCAGATTACGTTTGAGTATCGTCAAACCGACATCCCAGAAGGTGCCGTTATCACTGAGGCGGTGTTTCGTGCCCCTGCGGATGAGGCAGAGGCGTTGCATGCCAAAATGGATGCACAACTGCGCAAACGCGATGAAACCCAACCAACCAAGGAACGCAGTGCGGGCAGCACGTTCCGCAACCCCGCAGGGTTTTCCAGCACAGGGCGCGCGGATGACACCCATGACCTAAAAGCGTGGAAGGTGATTGATGATGCGGGCCTGCGTGGTGCAACCCTTGGCGGGGCACAGATGAGCGAGAAGCATTCCAATTTTATGATCAACACAGGCGGGGCCAGCGCCGCTGACCTAGAAGGATTAGGCGAATTAGTCCGAAAAAGGGTTTTCCAAAACGCAGGAATAGAGTTAGTATGGGAAATCATGCGGGTTGGTGAACCCGCCCCAAAATAACGCAACCCAAGTTGCGATACCAATAATAAGGCCAAAATGGCCAATGACATGAGGCGAATTCGGGTATGTCGAGCAGGACAGATCCCAAAGTCGTAGTTTTGATGGGTGGCCCTTCGGCCGAGCGCGAAGTGTCCCTTGTCAGTGGGCGTGAATGCGCCGCGGCTTTGCGTGAAGCAGGATATGATGTGACAGAGTTGGACGCCGCGCCAACGCTGGCTACTGATCTGAGCCAAATTGCACCTGATGTTGTGTTTAATGCGCTGCATGGGCGCTGGGGCGAGGATGGCTGTGTTCAGGGTATCCTTGAATGGTTGCGCATTCCCTATACGCATTCTGGTGTCTTGGCCTCGGCCCTTGCCATGGACAAGCAGCGCAGCAAAGAGGTGTTCGCAACCGCGGATCTACCCATTGCGCAGAGTGTGATAGCCGATCGTGATCAGGTGCAGCGCGCACATGTGATGGCCCCGCCCTATGTTGTGAAACCGAATAACGAGGGATCCTCGGTCGGGATTTACATTGTAAACGAAGATGCCAATTCGCCACCCCATTTGTCAGATGATATGCCCGACACTGTCATGGTCGAGGCCTATTTGGCGGGGCGTGAATTGACGACCACGGTAATGGGGGATCGCGCATTGGGCGTGACCGAAATTTTCACCGATGGTTGGTATGATTATGACGCCAAATATGCCGATGGCGGATCCTATCATGTGGTCCCTGCCGATATACCCGCGGATATCACACAGGCCTGCATGGATTTTGCCCTGCGCGCCCATCAGGTATTAGGGTGCAAAGGTGTCAGTCGCACGGATTTTCGTTGGGATGATGCGCGCGGGCGCGAGGGCTTGTTTCTGTTGGAAACAAACACACAGCCGGGCATGACGCCCACATCCTTGGTGCCAGAGCAGGCGCAAAAAATGGG
>JAKMGV010000034.1 GCA_022424725.1 Paracoccaceae bacterium | reverse complement strand
TCATCCAGGATTAAGTCCAAAACAACGATATGGTATGTTTCGGCCGCGGCCATATCGGCCGCTTGGTCTTGTGAACTTGCGATATCAACATGGGCTCCAAGTCGTTCCAGCGCACGACGCCAAAGTTCCGCAAGGTGGCGCTTGCTTTCCACAATTAAAACATTCATTTTTACCCAACCCAATTCCTACACACGACGTCAGATTATATTTTGGTATCTTCCCTATTTGCTAATGAAAGGTTAACGGTTGGTTAAGTTCGATGGGGAAAAATCGCCTGCATGACGCAAGATTACAAAAAAGCTGATACGCATGATCACGGCGGCGGTATTGATGCCGCAATCGCCCAGTATGGTGGGATGCGGAATGATTGGATCGACTTGTCCACTGGCATCAATCCTATCCCCTATCCATTACCCAGTTTTCACAGTTTTCATTGGACACAATTGCCAGACCGCGCTGCATTTGACGCCTTTGATGCTGCCGCGCGCAAATTTTGGCAGGTCCCAGACAATGCAGAGATCATTCCCGCCTCTGGTGCATCTGCAATTATCGCAATGCTGCCATCTGTATTGAAGGGGGCAACCGCGAACATACCTGAACCAACATATAATGAACACCGCGCGGCGTATTTGGCACATGGTTGGAAAATGGCAGACAAGGGTGATGTCAAAACAATTGTTCACCCAAACAATCCTGATGGACACCTATATTCCGCCGCAGATTTAACCGCCCAAACATGCGTCATTGACGAAAGCTTTTGTGATGGGTGCCCAGAACACAGCATGATGTCACATGCCATTGATAATGGCCATCTTATCATCAAAAGCTTTGGTAAATTCTGGGGCCTTGCAGGCATGCGGTTGGGGGCAGTTATCGTCCCCAAATCCCTTGCCCCAGCCCTACGTGATCGGATTGGTCCATGGGCGGTAAGCGGCCCTGCCCTGTACACGGGAACACGCGCTTTGCACGACGCGCAATGGGCTATTGATACACGACAACGACTTTCAGAGGATGCACAAAAACTCGACGATATCATGTGGAATAAAGGTGCCAAATCTATTGGCGGCACGACTTTGTTTCGCCTCTATCATGTTGATCACGCAGGGGAATGGTATGACCGATTTGCCCAAAACCGCATTTTGACCCGTGTATTCCCCTATTCCCAGCATTTCTTGCGTTTGGGCATCCCAGCCCACGATCAGTGGCAACGCGTGGTCGGGGTCTAAACATGGGATGGGAACTGGTTATTGCGATGCTGCTTGATGCGGTGTTTGGCGAACCTCGTATGCTGTGGGATCGCCTGCCTCATCCCGCTGTATTGATGGGACGGTTGGTTGCGTTTTTGGATCGCACACTCAACACTGGACAGGACCGCAAATCAAAGGGTGTATTAGCACTCTCTCTGCTATGTTTTACCGCCGCTGTCATCGGCAGTCTGCTAAGCCAATTTGGATGGGTCATTGAAATCATCGTTGCGGCCATCCTCTTGGCGCAAAAATCACTGGTCGATCATGTCAGGGCCGTAGCCACAGGGTTGCGCACGTCTATAGAAGAAGGTCAGTTTGCGGTGTCAATGATTGTCAGCCGCGATACCAAAGACATGAACGAAGCTCAGGTCGCACGTTCGGCCATCGAATCCGCCGCCGAAAATTTTTCCGACGGTGTCATCGCACCTGCATTCTGGTTTTTGGTCGGTGGATTGCCTGCAATGTTGGTCTATAAGTTCGTGAATACAGCGGACAGCATGATTGGATATAAAACAGAAAAATACCTGGAATTTGGCTGGGCATCTGCGCGGATTGACGATCTTTTGAATTGGATACCTGCGCGGCTGAGTATGCTGTTGATCGTGGTCTTTGCAAAGCGCTCTGTGAACTTTAGGGCAATTATATCAGAGGCCAAACGACATAAATCCCCGAACGCGGGCTGGCCCGAGGCCGCAATGGCACGTGCGATCAACGTGGCATTGGCGGGTCCACGCAGTTATGATGGTCAACTCCAACAGCTCCCTTGGGTTAACGAAAGAGGGCGCCAAACCATTACTGCGGATGATGTCGACGCTGCCGTTCGAATTTTATGGCGCGCGTGGAACTTGGCATGGATCGCAATCATCGTCGTATCGCTGATTTAATTCCCCGTATGCAGTTTGCGATTTGCTTGTTACTGTCAACTAAATAAATTTGAGGAGGCTGGCGTGCGCCTAATTTTATCTGTCCTTGCAACCCTATTGCTCTCATCCGCAGTTCATGCTGCACAGTGCGGTGGATCATTTGACAGCTTTGTAAATGGCCTAAAATCAGAAGCGCGTGATTTAGGGTACTCTGATCGTCAGGTGAACAGTTTTTTTTCAGGGGTGGCCCAAGATCCCAAAGTGATCAAAGCTGATCGTTCACAAGGTGTATTCCAACTCCCCTTTCTGGAATTTTCGGGCCGCCTGATCAGCAAACATCGACGCGATCATGGGGCAAAAAACCTGAAAAAATATAAGGCTGTTTTTGACCGTATTGAACGCGATTACGGAATTTCGCGGGGCGTGTTGACGGCATTTTGGGCGTTTGAAACGGACTTTGGCGCCTTCCAAGGCGATTTCAACACGCTGAACGCTTTGGTCACGCTTTCGCATGACTGCCGCCGACCTGAATTGTTCCGACCTCAGGTTTTCGCAGCCCTTGAATTATTTACGCGTGGTGATTTTGACCCCCTTTCAACGACGGGCGCCTGGGCGGGTGAAATCGGGATGGTTCAAATGCTGCCGGGTGACATCATTGAAAGCGGAATTGACGGCGATGGGGATGGTCAGATCAACCTGAAAACCTCTGCTGCAGATGCCTTGTTGAGCGGGGCACACATGCTGTCCAACTTGGGCTGGCGTGCCGGCCAACCGTGGCTACAAGAGGTGGTTGTTCCAAATAACTTGCCATGGGGTGAAACAGGGTTGGACAAACAGAAATCTGTGCGCGAATGGCAACGATTGGGCGTAACCCCGCGCGAAGGCCGCCTTGGCGATGCCTCTTGGCAAGCCTCAATTATTCTTCCCCAAGGGCGCAAAGGGCCCGCGTTCATCGCTTACCCGAATTTTCAGGTCTATTTTGAATGGAACCAAAGCTTTGTGTATGTGACAACCGCCGCCTATTTCGCAACCCGTCTGGAAGGTGCATCGCCTTACATTGCTGGGTCACCAGATCCCGCACTGTCGGGTGCTGAAATGAAACGACTTCAAACGCGGCTTCAGGCGCTTGGTTATAATGTCGGCAAAGTGGATGGGATTTTGGGCGCATATACACGTGCCGCCGTACAAAACGTTCAGCAAAAATTGGGATTACCCGCAGACGCTTGGCCAACACACGACCTGCTTAACCGTCTCTGACCTACGGGATGGCGGGCGGGGCGATGTGCCCCTGCACGAGCGGCGCACAAAATCCCGATTAGGCGACCAGTTGTTCCGCCTTTTTCAGATCGACTGACACCAATTGACTGACACCTTGTTCCTGCATGGTCACACCAAACAGTCGATCCATGCGTGCCATCGTCACCGCGTGGTGCGTGATAATTAGGAACCGTGTGTCCGTACGGCGGCACATTTCGTCCAGCAAATCGCAGAACCGCGTGACGTTTGCATCATCCAACGGCGCATCAACCTCATCCAACACACAAATTGGCGCAGGGTTTGCCAAGAACACAGCAAAGATCAACGCAAGTGCGGTCAACGTTTGTTCCCCACCCGACAACAGGGACAGCGTCGCCAATTTCTTACCAGGTGGTTGACACATAATTTCCAGACCCGCATCCAGTGGATCTTCACTTTCCACCAAAACCAAATTGGCTTCACCGCCACCGAACAAGTGTTTAAACAAGTTTCCGAAATTCTCGTTGACTTGCTCAAAAGCCGTCAACAAACGTTCGCGCCCTTCTCGATTCAGGCTTGCGATCCCACCTCGCAGCGCTTTGATCGCTTCTTCTAGGTCCGTCTTTTCGTTCAATAATTGTGCGTGTTCATGTTCAACTTCACGCGCATCTTCCTCCGCACGCAAATTAACGGCCCCCAGTGCGTCACGCTGTCGTTTCAGACGATTGACCTCTGCCTCAACCTGATCAGAGGGCGGCATTCTTTCTGCATCCGTATTCAAGTTTTCCAACAGCGCTTCTGGCGTGGTTTCCAACACTTCTTGAATGCGGTCTTTTGCGGATTGAACGGCCTCGCGTGCGGCTTCTGTGCGCGCCTCTGCGGCCGCGCGGACCTCGCGCGCTTCTGATGCTGCGCGCTCTAAATCGCGCTCCTTGTTCATCGCTTCACGCACCTGCGTTTCCCCAATGGCAAGCTGATCTGCCGCGGCCTGTCGGCGTTTTTCTGCATCCCCAATCGCCTGACCCAAGGCATCGCGCTGCGCCGCAATTTCGGTTGGTGCTGCAACAGCTGTCGCCAACTCCTCTTCGGCTTGTCCTTTACGCTCAAACAATTCTGCGGATCGCTTCTCTGCAGTTTCCAATCGGTGGCGCCAACCGCTTAACTCTTTTGTCACTTCTTGGCTTCGACGCGTGCGTGCCTCGCCCTCACGGCGCACCTCATCAAAAGTTGACCGCTTGGTCATCATTGTCATCCGCGCGGCCTCTACGGTCATGCGCAAATCTTCGATTTCATCTCGCGCCGCTTCCAAATCACCAAGGGATTTGAGGGCGTTTTCCGCTTCGTTGCGTTGACGAATGGCAATATTTGCCTCTTCCTCATACCTCTCCACCGCAAGCTTTAGGGTTTCAATACGGCCCTGCGCCATATCGCGGTCCGCCTCTGCACGGCTCATGAAACGGGCGGCCTCACCAACTTCGCGGTCCGCGTCTCTGCGTGCATCACGTGCCTCGCGCTCCGTGCGCGATTGCTCTGCCAATAAATCGCTAAGGCTTTCGTGCGCTTTTTGCGCAGCCCCCATGCGCACTGTTGCACGCTCTAACAATTGCTTTAGCTCTTCCAAACGGTTCAATTGTTGTAATCGTAACGCGGCTGAGGATGGGGCATCTTCGGCCCAGGCGCGGAACCCATCCCAACGCCAAACGTCCCCTTCGGTACTAACCAACCGCTGCCCAGGTTTCAACAAAGGCTGCAAACGGTTTCCGTCATCTGCATCAACCAAACCGATCTGCCCCATACGCCGTCCCAATACATCGGGAACTGACACATGTTGCGACAATGCGGTGACACCGTCCGGTAATTGTTGATCCTCACCATAGGCGGGCAACACTGCCCATCCGGTTGGACCATCAACATCGACTTCAGGTGCACGCAAATCATCGGCCAATGCAGCGCCCAGCGCCTTTTCAAACCCTTTTTCAACCTGCAGGCGGTCAATGATTTGGCCCCCTTCTGCGGTATCGCGTTCAACCAATTTCGCCAGCGCCGTTACCTCGGCACGGATCGCGTTGGTTTCCCCCTCTGCTTCTGATCTCTCGGCGCGCGCCTCTGCTTCGCGTGATTGTGTTTCACTTCGCGCCTGCTCAATCGTGGCCAACGACTGTTCTGCCCGCACCGACGCCGCAACCGCCGTTTCAGAGCGTGCTGTTGCCTCTTCAAGAAGCTGCGCCACATGCGATAGCTTTTCTTCTGCCTCTTCTCGTGATTGACGGGCCGTATCAGCCGAGGCTTCTGATCTTTCGACCGTTTTCTTCATGTCATCAAACAGGCGCTGCGCGCTTTGATGACGGGCCGCAAGCCGCGCGACATCTTCGGTCTTTTCTGACAGCTCGGCTTCTCGGTCTTGTAAAACACCTGCGGCATCCTGCGCTGCTCCTTGCGCTGAGGCCAGCTTTTCGTCCTGACCTTCGGTCGCCTTGGCCAATTCGCGCGCTTCCCACTCTAAACGTTCGATCGTTTCGCCCGCGTCTTTGTTCAGGCCCGTTTCGCGCTCCATATCTTGAAGCAGCTGTTCAATTCTATTTTCCAGCGTCTGAATACGCTCTTTGGCCTGTGTTTCTTGCTCGTTTAGGCTGTCGCGCTGCACGTTCAAACGTTGCAAGATGGCCGATGCCACGGCCTCTTCTTCGCGCAGGGGCGGCATCGCGTCTTCTGCAGCTTCGCGTGCCTTGGTGGACATCCGCACTTCGGCCTCGGATTGGGACGCAGCTAGGATACGCTCTTTCAACTGTTGTTCTGCGGACAGGCGTGCATGATCCGCCTCTTGCCAGCGTTGGAACAACAACAACCCTTCTGCGTGTCTCAGGCTTTCACCAATTTCACGATATCGCGCCGCCTGCTTGGCCTGCCGCATCAGTTGAGCCAACTGATTGCTCAGCTGTTCAATAACGTCATCAACGCGCAAAAGGTTCGCCTCGGCTGATTTCAATTTCAGCTCGGCTTCGTGACGACGTTGATACAGCCCCGAAATCCCCGCGGCCTCTTCCAAAATCCGGCGACGATTCTTGGGCTTTGCGTTGATCAGTTCCGAAATTTGTCCCTGACGGACCAAGGCAGGGGAATGCGCCCCTGTTGACGCATCAGCGAAAAGCATTTGAACATCGCGGGCACGCACATCTTTGCCCAGGACTTTATACGCACTGCCCACTTCGCGGGTGATGCGGCGGACAATATCCAACACATCGCTGTCGTTAAATCCGCTGGGGGCAAGCCGTTCTGAATTATCAAGGGTCAGTGACACTTCTGCGAAATTGCGCGCAGGGCGCGTTGCAGCGCCGGCGAAAATCACATCCTCCATACCACCGCCGCGCATCGCAGTTGGGCGATTTTCGCCCATGACCCACCGCAAGGCTTCCAACAAGTTCGACTTTCCACATCCATTCGGGCCGACCACCCCAGTCAGACCATCCTGAATCAGAAGTTCAGTTGGATCTACAAAGCTTTTGAAGCCTGTTAGTTTCAGTCGCGTGAAGCGCAAAATAGTTGCCCAATTATTGATTCTCTGACGTTGATGGTCCTACGCGCAGGAAATTGAGTCAACATGGACACCCATGATCTTGCCATTCAAAGGAAAGTTATCCACAATATATTGTGATATGGACGCCTAAACCAAAGATTTCAAAAGACCCCTAAATGACAACTTCAATTGAATACGCTTCCCCCAGACATCCTGAAATTCGCAACTTGTTACAGGCCAGCCATGATTTGATGGGCAGTTTATTTCCCGCCGAAGCGAACCATTTTCTATCCATTGACGCATTGTGTGACGCGCGGATTCATTTTTTCGGTGTGCGGGTTGATGGGGTTTATTGGGCCTGTGGCGCTCTTGCTGTCAAAAACGGATATGGCGAGTTGAAATCCATTTTCACCGACCCCGCCGCACGTGGTCGTGGGTTGGGGCAAAAGATAATTCAGCACATTGAAGCAACCGCAAGGGATTTAGGGCTGTCACAATTAAAGCTTGAAACGGGATCATTGCTGAATGATGCGCATCGTTTGTATGAACGCGAGGGGTTTGTCCTGTGTGGACCCTTTGGTGCGTACGAACCCGCTGAATTTTCTGTGTTTATGAGCAAAGACCTGACAAAGGTATAATTTGTCATTTTCAGCTTAGGCGATATATTGGTCAAATCATCAGACCAATAAGGCCTATTCATGCCATTTGAAAAAATCACAGCGGGCAAGCTATCACAGGCAGTCACACATCAGATCGAGGAATTGATCCTTCGGGGTATTTTGCGCCCAGGCGAACGCCTGCCATCTGAACGTGAATTGGCCGAACGTATGGGCGTGTCGCGTCCATCCCTGCGTGAAGCGATTGCGGATTTGCAGGAAAAAGGGCTGCTATCATCCCGCGCGGGTGCTGGGATTTTTGTGGCCGATGTTTTGGGAAATGCATTTTCCCCCGCGCTCGTATCATTGTTCAGCGAACATGATGCGGCGGTGTTTGATTATGTTGCCTTCAGACGCGATATGGAGGGATTGGCGGCAGAACGGGCAGCGCGACTGGGATCGGACACAGATTTACAGGTGATCCAAACCATTTACGATAAAATGGCCGCAGCACATACAAAAAGAAATCCAACGGACGAAGCACAATTGGACGCCGAATTTCACCTGTCCATTATCGAGGCCAGTCATAACGTCATCATGTTGCACATGATGCGGTCGATGTATGAATTGTTGCGCGAAGGCGTATTTTACAATCGTCAGGTGATGTTCCGACAGCGCACAACACGTGATGAATTGCTGAACCAACACAAAGCGATCAACACCGCCATCCAAGAACGCGACCCAGCAGCCGCACGCGCCGCGGTTGAGGCACACATGGATTTTGTAAAAGCGTCCCTACAGGATTCAATGATTGCCGAACGCAACGAAGAAATCGCAAAGCGGCGCTTTGAACACGAGTTAAGCCGCGATTAATCAGCCGCGTCCGCGCATGCGATCCCATTTATCGGCAAACCAATCACTGATACGTTCCGTTGTCGGGTCAATCTTGGCGCGGCGAAACCGCACCCAGCGCACCCAAACCGCCCAAAATACGGCCGCGAACACAATCAGAAACACAATGTTGAACCATGGGATCAATTGTACATCTGGCACATCAACAGGCTTTACCTTGGTTGCATTTGGGAAAATCGACAGCAATTCGTTGCGCCATCCATAATGTGTCACAGCAACCCATTGGGGTGTTTCATCATCTGCCTTTGAAATCAGATCTGCTGCACGCGCCTGCAGGTTTGAGGTGTTGAATTTAAAATAGGGTGGCCACCCGAACCCTGTGTCTTCGTTACGATAGACGCGCGGGTTCCCATTGGCATCTGTCGTCTGTATGAAAAACACATCGCGGTTTGGGGTGCCCGCGGCACTTCCCGCATCGCCCGATGACCAAAACCAACTATTTGCGCCAGGGTCGACACGTTTTTCATAAGTATCTGTAATACGCACAATGTCCCGATGAGGCAGATTATAGTGTAAAACCGCCGCCAACAACGTGATCAATATCAGTCTAAAAATCCATTTAATCATCATTATCCCCACTTACCTATCGCTGCATATAAGCAGTTTGGGGCAACTTAAACCATCAAAACGGGCATTTTGCACGGAACCGCAATCCTTTTCCGCTTTCTGGGTGGTTTATGCGCAACTCTTCTGAATGCAAAAAAAGACGTGGAAAATCCGCAACGGTTTCGGGGGCATAAAGCGGATCACCCAAAATCGGGTGCCCAATCGCCAAACAATGCACGCGCAACTGATGCGACCGTCCCGTTTTAGGAAATAGGCGCAAACGCGATTGCCCATCCGTAACAGACATACGTTTGAATTCTGTCACCGCAGGTTTCCCCGTTTCGTGGCACACCATCTGCTTTGGTCGATTGGGCCAGTCAACGATTAGGGGCAAATCAATTTCGCCTTCGCTTTCCTGAACCTCACCCGCAACGCAGGCTACATATGTCTTTTTCGTGCTGCGCGCTTCGAATTGCATCGACATTGACCGTTGCGCATGCGCTGTCAGCGCAAAAACCATCACCCCAGATGTATCCCGATCCAAGCGATGCACCAGTAACGCATCGGGAAAGGCGACCATAACACGCGACAGCATACAATCAGAAAGATGTGCACCTTTGCCTGGTACCGACAACAACCCTGTGGGCTTGTTCACCGCCACGACATGCGCATCTTCATAGACCACCTCTATCGGATCATTGGGTGGGTTATATTCAGATTGGAAAGGCGGCATGAAAACGATTTCCTGCATGATAAAGGATCTCTTTGCTTTAGCCTTGATAACACCGATCCTCAATCAAGATTTTCGTTGCAAGAATCAGGTTTCTGCGGCAATCATGAAATTATTAATGAAATTTTCACGGATAATCCATGACGAGCCAGACCCAGATTGCGCAAAAAACACTTGGTGCAGATGTCCGCACCTTGCGCAAGGCGCGTGGCCTGACACTGTCTCAGATGGCGGAAAGCATGGGGAAATCTGTTGGATGGCTTAGCCAAGTTGAACGTGATCTTTCGACCCCCACAGCAGAAGATATCGCAGAACTTGCAAAAACTCTTGATGTGTCTGAGGCGATTTTCGGGCTAGAGGAAACCATCCCTGAAATCGAACAGGGATATATCGTGCGTGCAAATGCGCGACGCGATATTTCAGAACGTCAAACGGGTTTGAAAGAGGGGCTACTCTCACCAGATTTGACTGATGATTTCGAAATGATCCATTCGGTTTTTGAACCTGGTTCAAAAACGGCAGAGCCTGTTTTACGCGCCACCCAAGAAGTCGCCTATATCATCCAAGGTAAATTGGATCTGGTGATTGGCGGGCGTCGATTCACTGTCGGCGCGGGGGATAGCTTCCGCATTCGTGGTGAAATGTTTGAATGGTCAAACCCCTACCCTGATCCCGCCATTGCGATCTGGGTTATTGCGCCCCCGGTGTATTAAATGAGCATTGAGGGATGGTTCATATTCGCAACGTTCTGGGTGCTATTTGTGACAACCCCAGGGCCAAATGCCGTGAACTGTATCCAAACCGCCATTGATATTGGATTTCGCAAAAGCCTGATCTGTGTCCTTGGAATCCTAACACAGGCGTGTTTATTCCTTGGGCTTTCTGCCGTTGGGGTATCTGCGTTGATCTTAACATCCCCATTGCTGTTTGAAATCCTACGTTGGAGCGGCGTTGTATTTTTGATTTGGCTTGGTATTCGAAACTGGATGCAGGCGGGGCGCCCACGAAAAAACAGCATGGTTTCACACAAAACGCTGTATGTGAAAGCGTTTCTTATTGCGGCGATAAACCCAAAATCTCTTGCTGGATACATCGCCGCCTTTTCCCAATTTGTGGAAACCGACGTCCCAATTGGCACACAGATGTGGGTGATTGTACCTACTGCACTGATCCTAACCACGCTGAGCTACACAGGCTATTGCGCACTTGGGGCACACCTTGGGCGCCGCGCACTTGATCACATCTCTAATTTCTGGATCCAACGTATATTGGCCGCATGTTTTGTCGCATACGGAATATTGCTTGGACTGGCTGCTAGGTAAAACACGAAAAACAGGAGTGTATGAAAATGTCAGAATTTCCAACCACTGCACGCGTCGTCATCATTGGAGGGGGTGCTGTTGGCGCATCCTGTCTGTATCATTTGGCCAAAATGGGCTGGAGCGACTGTGTCCTTCTTGAAAAAAATGAACTGACTGCGGGATCGACATGGCACGCAGCGGGCAACGTGCCAACATTTTCGACCAGTTGGTCAATTATGAACTTGCAGCGCTATTCAACCGAACTGTATCGCGGATTGGGCGAAGCGGTTGATTATCCCATGAACTATCACGTCACAGGTTCAATTCGTCTGGCACACTCAAAAGAGCGGATGCAGGAATTTGAACGCGCGGCGGGCATGGGCCGTTATCAGGGCATGCCAATCGAAATCCTTAGCCCTGCGGAAACACAGGAACGCTATCCGTTCCTTGAAACGCATGATCTTACTGGATCACTTTATGATCCCCATGACGGGGACATCGATCCTGCGCAGTTAACCCAAGCGCTTGCCAAAGGTGCGCGTGATATGGGTGCACAGATCCTGCGCTTTACTCCTGCCACTGGTGTCAGTCGTGAAAACGGTGAATGGATCGTTCACACGGAAAAGGGTGACATTCGCTGCGAATACGTTGTGAACGCCGCGGGGTATTACGCACAACGTGTTGGCGAATGGTTCAAACCATATGGTGGCCGCACCGTGCCGATGATGGTTATGTCCCACCAATATCTGCTCTCAGAAGAGGTCCCCGAAATCGAGGCCTATACAAAAGAAACAGGGCACAAACTGCCGCTACTGCGTGACGTGGACAGCAGTTATTACCTGCGTCAGGAAAAGCACGGCTTTAACCTTGGCCCCTATGAGCGTAACTGTAAGGGCCACTGGATGACACCAAACGATCCGATGCCCGATGACTTTAGCTTCCAACTTTATCCAGACGATCTTGAACGGATTGAGTGGTATATTGAGGACGCCATGGCGCGTGTTCCGCTACTGGGCACCTCTGGCGTTAACCGTGTGATCAACGGTCCAATTCCATATGCACCCGACGGGCTACCGCTGATCGGGCCAATGCCGGGTGTGCCAAATGCGTTTGAGGCCTGTGTATTCACATTTGGTATCGCGCAATCTGGCGGCGCGGGCAAGGTGTTGGCGGAATGGGTGGTCGAAGGACAAACCGAATGGGATATGTGGTCCGTCGATCCACGTCGTTACACCGATTATACGGACCAAGATTACTGTGACCAAAAGGGCATGGAAGTATACGGTCACGAATATGCAATGCATTTCCCATGGCACGAATGGCCCGCGGGGCGCGACAAAAAATTCTCCCCTCTTCACAGCCGCCTGCAGGACGCAGGCGCACAATTTGGGGCCTATAACGGTTGGGAACGGGCAAATTGGTTCGCCCAAGCAGGAGATGACACCAGCGAAGAAAGCACACAAACATGGGATCGCGCGGGACCATGGGAACAACGCATTCGCGAAGAATGCGAAGCGGTGCGCGACAACTGCGGAATTTTGGCGATTACCGGCTTTTCACGCTACAGCGTCACAGGTGAAGGCGCGCGCGATTTTGTTGACGGCCTAACCGCATCGCGTTTGCCAAAACCAGGTCGGATTTCATTGGCATACTTCCCTGACAATCGTGGTCGCATCCTGACAGAGATGTCCGTGATGGCCTGGTCCGAAGAGGAAGTTGGCCTGATCACCGCGGCAACGGCGCAATGGCACGATATGGAAATCCTGACACGCCAAGCCCCAGATGGCATCACAATCACCGACAATACCAAAGAGATGGAGTGTTTGTTGGTAACAGGCCCAAATGCACGCAGAATCCTTCAACCGATCACCGAGGGACATGATCTATCCGCATCTTGGCTGTCTATCAGCATGGATGGTACAGTTGCAGGCCATAAATGCGCATTGGCGCGTGTGTCCTTCGCGGGCGAATTGGGCTGGGAAATTCACTGTGCAAATGATGCTGCTCCTGCGATTTGGGATGCCATCACAGGTGCAGGCGCAAAACCATTTGGAATGTGGGCCTTGAACTCACTTCGTATCGAAAAAGGCTACCGCGCGTGGAAGGGTGACTTGTCCACTGACTATAGCCTGCTTGAAGGTGGATTGGACCGGTTCGTCAAATTGGACAAAGAGGTCGATTTCCCGGGCAAGGCCGCAATGTTGGCAGAAAAACAGCAAGGCGTTGCAAAACGTTTTGTCACCCTAACGGTGGATGCAGGGACCTGTGATGCGCCATACATGTCCACCCTGTGGCAGGGGGATGAAGTTGTTGGTGAAACAACATCAGGCGCATGGGGGTATCGTGTAAATGCCTCGATCGCGTTGGGTATGTTGCGCACCGATCTTGCCGTTCCCGGCACCGAGATCGAGGTTGAAATTTATGGACAACGCCACAAGACCGTCGTCCAAGAAGATCAACCATTGTGGGATCCAACGAACACGCGTTTGCGCGCCTAACCTGCGGAGGTCAGATTGGACATTACACTGCTTGACGGGTCAATTGGCCAAGAATTGATGAAGCGTTCGGGCGATACGCCAACCGCGCTTTGGTCAACGATGGTTATGATCGAACATCCAGAATTGGTGGATCAGGTTCACGCGGAATATTTCCGCGTGGGCGCAACGATTGCCACGACCAACACCTATCCTGTATTGCAGGATAGGTTGGATACAAATGGGTATGATTTGGATATTCGCCGTCTGTGGGATGCCGCCCTTAAATCTGCGCGGGATGCGGCACAGTCCAATGGGCATGGCCGCGTTGCGGGGTCTATTGGCCCACTGATCGCAACCTATCGCCCTGATATCTGCCCCGAACCCTCGGATGCAGAACACCAATATGCGGACATCGTTGCGCATTTGGC
>JAKMGV010000033.1 GCA_022424725.1 Paracoccaceae bacterium | reverse complement strand
GTTGCGGATGGGCGCAGGATTTATCTCTGCCCGTTGCGGATCGTGCGATGTTGCACGCGGATAACGCCTATTTCCTGCCCAATGTCCGTATTGAGAGCCACCGCCTGAAAACAAATACGCAAAGCGCAACTGCCTTTCGCGGGTTTGGTGGGCCTCAGGGGGTTTTGGGCATGGAGCGCATTATGGATCATTTGGCGCATGATCTGAACACCGATCCCAATGCATTTCGTGACTTGAACTATTACCGCCCCGCGGTGGCAGAAGAGCACGATACAACCCATTACCACATGGCCGTACGGGACTTTAATCTTCAGGACATGACGTCAAAATTGTTGGCAGATTGCGATTTTGCAATTCGAAAGCAGGCGATTGAACGGTGGAACGCTGATAATCTTATTTTGAAACGCGGAATTGCATTTTCGCCTGTGAAATTTGGGATTTCATTCACCCTTAGCCACCTAAATCAGGCAGGCGCATTGGTTCATGTTTATTCGGATGGCAGCATTCGAATCAATCACGGCGGCACTGAAATGGGCCAAGGCCTGTTCCAGAAAACGGCCCAAGTCGCGGCAGAAGAATTTGGTGTATCAATTAATGCCATAAAAATAACGGCGACAGACACCGCCAAAGTTCCCAATACATCGGCCACAGCCGCAAGTTCAGGCAGTGATTTGAACGGTATGGCAATCAAAGTTGCCTGCGAAGAAATCAAATCGCGCATGGCCACACACTTGGCAGCGCAATATAACAAATCACCCGGTGACGTCGCATTCACCAACAACGAGGTTCATATCGGGCGGCGTGTCCTGTCCTTTGGCGATGCGGCAAAGGCCTGTTATGAACAACGTGTCAGTCTGTCGGCGACGGGTTTTTATAAAACGCCTGACCTTGAATGGGATCGTATCCGTGGCGTTGGAAACCCCTTTTACTATTTTGCCTATGGCGCGGCGGTCAGTGAAGTTGTGATTGATACCCTGACGGGTGAATATCGCATTTTACGGGCAGATATTCTGCATGACGCAGGAAACAGTTTGAACCCAGCTATTGATATCGGTCAGGTCGAAGGCGGCTATGTTCAAGGTGCCGGCTGGCTGACGACCGAGGAATTGGTTTGGGATGAAAAAGGTCGCCTGCGCACGCACGCGCCCTCTACATACAAAATCCCTGCAATGTCAGATCGACCCCGAGAGTTTAATGTGAACCTGTGGGATCGTGGGAACCTAAAGCCAACAATCTATCGATCCAAAGCCGTTGGTGAGCCACCATTTATGCTGGGTATTTCCGCGTGGCTGGCGATATCAGACGCAATTTCCAACTGCGGGCCCGCCTATCCAAACCTAGATGCACCAGCAACCCCTGAACGCGTACTAAAGGCCGTTGAAAGGGTTCAGCATGGCCTTTGATCTGAAACGATTGAAACAATTGGTTGATCGCCACGGACGGGTCGCGCGCATCGTCATTACAGATGTGCGGGGATCAACCCCACGCACGGTTGGCACTGAAATGTTTGTTTGGAACGATGGGGCAGATGGTACAATCGGCGGCGGTGCGTTGGAATATCAAGTAACGAATGCCGCAAAACAGGCGCTAAAAGAACAACGCACATGGGCACATACCTATCCGTTGGGGCCAAATTTGGGACAGTGCTGTGGGGGCTCCGTGGAGATTTTATGCGAAATTTTTGATCACACGACATTACCGATAGCATCGGCGGATGTGGTGAAACGCTCCGCGCCCAGTCAAATTAAACCCCTCAACCATTTCAATTTAATAGTCCAAAATGGTGAAATCTGTGAACCCCTGCGGCCAAGTGGTAAACCAATTTGGATTTGGGGCGCGGGTCACGTGGGGCGTGCATTGGTACATGTCGTGCAAACCTTGCCTCAATTTGACCTGACGTGGGTGGATTTTGATCAGAGCCGTTTTCCCCCTGATACAGACCCATCCACTACCGTTATTCAGGCCACCGACATGCCGATGTTGGTCCCACATGCGCCAACAGATGCACATCATTTCATTCTAACGCATTCACACGACGTGGATTTGGCGCTGTGTCATGCGTTGCTAAAGCATGACTTTGAATATGCGGGCCTGATTGGTTCAGACACAAAATGGTCGAGATTTCGAAAACGATTAACTGACACAGGACTGGTGATGAGTGATATTGAGCGTATTACCTGCCCAATTGGACGGCCTGAATATGGAAAGCACCCATCAGAGATTGCCATCGGCGTACTCTGTAATCTACTAAGCGATGACGGGGCTTTAACCTATGGGGATAGATTAGCCAAATGACAGATATATTACTGGACATCAACGGCCTGACCAAAGCCTATCCTGGGGTCGTGGCAAACAACAATGTCTCTTTTCAAATTCGCCGTGGCGAAGTGCATGCATTGCTTGGCGAAAATGGCGCGGGGAAAAGCACGTTGGTAAAAATGATCTATGGTCTGGTCAAACCTGACAGTGGATCAATGACCTTTCAGGACCAACAATTTGCGCCCACATCGCCAAACGCCGCGCGCAGCACAGGTGTTGCGATGGTCTTTCAACATTTCTCGCTATTTGATGCGCTATCGGTTGCGGAAAATATTGCATTGGGCATGGACGACGCCCCAAAACCACGGGATCTAGCCAAGAACATTCGTCAGGTTTCAAATGCTTATGGCCTGCCTTTGGAACCAAATCGCATTGTCGGCACCCTGTCTGCAGGTGAACGGCAACGTGTTGAAATCATTCGCTGCCTGCTTCAAAATCCGAAATTGTTGATCATGGATGAACCCACATCCGTTTTGACACCCCAAGAAGTTGAGGTGCTGTTTAAAACTTTGCGGCAACTGAAAAGCGAAGGCACCGCCATCCTTTATATCTCACACAAACTCGAAGAAATTCGCGCATTATGCGACACGGCGACAATTCTGCGTCACGGTGAAAAGGTCGATACATGTATTCCGGCAACCACAACCGCACGGGAAATGGCCGAAATGATGGTCGGGGCAAGTTTTGCCAACCCCATCAAAGCGAGTCGTGAAACGGGTGATATGATTTTGTCACTAAAAAACGTTTCCGCTGCTTCGGCAGAAGCGTTTGGAACATCGCTTCAAGGCATTAGTTTAGATCTGAAAAAGGGTGAAATCCTTGGGATTGGTGGCGTTGCTGGTAACGGGCAAGATGAATTATTGGCCACCCTCTCAGGCGAAACGACCGTCGCTTCGGACATGATTATCTTTGATGGCCAAGCAATCGGCAAACAAGGCCCAACAGCCCGCCGTAAAATCGGACTGCTAAGCGCGCCAGAGGAACGTTTGGGGCACGCGGCGGCACCTGCAATGTCGTTGCGGGAAAACACTGTCATCACAGCGGCAGAGCGAAAATCGTTGTTGAAAAACGGCTTCATCGACTGGACCGCTGCCGATCAATACACGCAGGACATTATTGCCGATTTTGACGTGCGAACTCCAGGAACACATACACCTGCCGGATCATTGTCAGGCGGCAATTTGCAGAAATTCGTTGTTGGACGTGAAGTTTTACAAAATCCAAAAGTATTTGTAGTGAACCAACCTACTTGGGGGGTTGATGCGGCTGCGGCGGCGTCCATCCGACAGAAACTCTTGTATCTGGCCGACAATGGCGCAGGCGTGATTGTCATCAGTCAGGATTTGGATGAGCTATTGGAAATAAGCGATCGGTTCTGCGCGATCAATGAAGGCCGTTTGTCCACTATCGTTCCAACTTCAACACTGGAAATAGATCAAATTGGTTTGATGATGGGCGGCGCAACCGCAGATCAAGAAGGGGCGCACGCATGATACATTTTGAAAAACGCCTGAATCCGTCCCGTATAACCACAGTTGTAACGCCAATCATTGCTGTGATCCTAACCATGATTGCTGGTGGCATCATGTTCGCAGCATTGGGCAAACCTCCGCTTGAGGCGATTCGAATAATTTTCTGGGACCCCTTATTCGATCCGAATTTCGCATCCTATTCGCGCCCCCAGCTACTTGTCAAAGCGGGACCACTGATCCTAATCGCGATTGGATTATCGATTGGATTCAAGGCGGGTATTTGGAACATTGGTGCAGAAGGTCAGTATATACTGGGCGCCGTTTTTGGGGCCGCAGTCGCCTTGGCGGCCTATCCTGCAGATTCTGTTTTGTTGTTCCCTGCGATGGTAGTTGCGGGTGCCTTTGGCGGTTGGTTATGGGCTATGATTCCAGCAATCCTGCGCACCAAATTCAACACAAACGAAATCCTAGTGTCATTGATGTTGGTCTATGTCGCTGAATCAATTTTGGCGTCCGTCGCGCAGGGACTATTAAAAAACCCAGAAGGTTATGGCTTTCCAGGATCACGCAATTTGCAACAATATCCCAGCGCATTCAATGCAGAAGTGATCGCAAACTCTGGCATGCACTGGGGGGTGATTAGCGCGTTTATTGCTGTGATATTCGCCTATGTCATGATGACACGCCACATTCGTGGTTTCGAAGTGCGTCTTATGGGCGAGGCGCCGAAAGCAGCGCGTTTTTCGGGCGTTTCAACAACACGGTTGGTTGTGTTCTGCTTGGGTATATCTGGTGCACTTGCTGGTCTGGCAGGCATGTTCGAAGTGTCGGGCCCATCTGGGCAAATAACCATTGATTTCAACTCGGGCTATGGGTTCACTGCAATTATCGTGGCATTCTTGGGGCGCTTGCACCCCATCGGAATTTTGCTTGCGGGATTGTTGATGGCGCTTACGTACATTGGCGGCGAACTTGCGCAGTTAATGCTGGGTCTACCTGGAGCATCCATACAATTGTTTCAGGGGATGCTGCTGTTGTTCCTATTGGCAACAGATATCTTTACCAACTATCGCATTCGCATCGGGGGATCAAACTAATGGATTTGCTAGGAATCAATCCTGTTCTATTGATCGCATCTCTGATGGTTTCGGCCACACCAATCCTCCTTGCCGCGATTGGTGAAACTGTCGTTGAAAAATCTGGCGTCCTGAATTTGGGTGTCGAGGGCATGATGATCGTCGGTGCAGTTGTGGGTTTTATCACCGCTGTGAACACCGAAAACCCAGCCATCGGATTTGTGACTGCTGCAATCGCGGGTGCGTTATTGTCGACCATTTTTGCGACATTGGTCCTGTATCTAAAGTCGAACCAAGTGGCGACAGGTCTTGGCCTGACCTTGGTGGGCTTAGGGATTTCAGCCTTGCTTGGGAAACCCTATGAAGGGATCAAATCACCAACCCTTCAATCATTGGATATCCCAATCTTGTCGGACATTCCCATCTTCGGGCGCATGTTATTTTCGCATGACGCTATGGTGTATGTTTCAATCCTGATCGTCGGGTTGGTTTGGTACACGCTGAAATACACAAGGGTCGGGTTAGTTCTTCGAGCGGTAGGCGAAAACCATGACGCGGCACATGCACTAGGATACAAAGTGATCCGCATTCGTTTCCTTGCCATCATGTTTGGCGGGGCATGCAGCGGTTTGGGCGGCGCATACATCAGCCTTGTCCGCGTACCGCAATGGACCGAGGGCATGACAGCAGGTGCAGGTTGGATCGCACTCGCCATCGTTGTTTTTGCCAGTTGGAAACCATGGCGCACGTTGATTGGTGCCTATTTGTTCGGCGGAATCACCGTTTTACAGCTAAATTTACAGGCTGCAGGCGTTGCTATACCAGTTGAGTACTTGTCCATGTCGCCATTTTTGATAACTATCGCGGTGCTTGTAATTATATCGGCCAGAGGAAATCAGGGTGCGCCTGCTTCTCTTGGTCGACCGTTCCACGCCTCAAACTGAGGTCTATACCTGACTAGGGAGTAAACTATGAAACTCAAATCAATCCTAACATCTGCAATCGCAGCTGTCGCTTTGGGCACAGCCGCAATTGCCGCCGATATCAAAGTCGGCTTCGTCTATGTTGGCCCAGTGGGCGACGGCGGCTGGACATACGAACACGATCAAGGCCGTAAAGCTGTGGTCGAAGCTTTCGGTGATCGCGTTGAAACGATTTACCAAGAAAGCGTTCCAGAGGGTGCTGACTCAGAACGTGTGATGACTCAAATGGCACTGCAGGGTGCTGACCTGATCTTTACAACATCATTTGGTTACATGGATCCAACCATCAACGTTGCCAAGAAATTCCCAAATGTGAAATTTGAACACGCAACTGGTTACAAACGCGCAGACAACGTTTCAACATATTCTGCACGCTTCTACGAAGGTCGCGCGGTGCAGGGCCATATCGCGGGTAAAATGACAAAAACCAACAAAATTGGTTACATCGGTTCATTCCCAATTCCAGAAGTGATCCGCGGCATCAACTCTGCCTATATACACGCGAAAAAAGTGAACCCAGATGTCGAATTCAACATTGTATGGGCCTACACATGGTTTGACCCTGCAAAAGAAGCAGACGCAGCAAACGCATTAATCGAACAAGGCTGTGACGTTGTTCTGCAACACACAGACTCAACAGCTCCACAAGCGGCAGCAGAAAAAGCCGGCAATGTGATCACATTCGGTCAGGCATCTGACATGGCTGAGTTTGGCCCACTACCACGCGTTTCATCTATCATTGATGACTGGGGCCCCTACTACGTTGCACGTACACAAGCAGTCCTAGATGGCACATGGACATCAATGGACACATGGGACGGTATCGGCCCAGGCATGGTGAAAATTGGTGAAATTTCATCTGCGGTTCCAGCGGACATCAAAGCAGAGGCAGAAGCGCTACGTGATGCATTGGGCTCTGGTGAATACCACGCATTTACAGGCCCATTGAACAAGCAAGATGGCACACCATGGTTGGCAGCTGGTGAAACAGCAGACGATGGCACACTTGCGGGCATGAACTTCTATGTAGAAGGCCTAACTGGCACAATCCCACAATAAGGATTGAAAAGACATCTTGGGGCCTCGATAGTCGATGATTATCGGGGCCCTATTTATTTGACAAAGGTGCGATATGACAAATCACTTAGACCTGCCAGAAACAGCAGAGCATGGTTCAGATGAACGGATGTTCGCACCCTACTCAGAACGGAACAAGGCACCTATTTTCGATGTGTTGAACGAAGTATTTCCACAAAATGCGGACGTGTTGGAAATTGCGAGCGGCACAGGCCAGCATTGCGTCCACTTTACTGCGCAACGCCCCGATTGGTCATGGCAACCAAGTGAGATTGACCCCGAACGGATCAAGAGTATCAATGCATATCAGGAAGCATCCCAATTGCCCAATCTGCGTTCGGCCATAACCGTGGATATTTCGCGCACAGATTGGTCAGAAACAGTGAACAGCAGCGACGGGATATTTTTGTCCAACCTGCTGCATCTGGTGCCTGATGCCACGGTAAATTCGTTTATCCAAGGTGCGGCCAAGGTGCTAAACCATAATGGGCTTTTGGCAATCTACGGGCCCTTTATGCGCGGCGGTGAGTTAACAAGCGAAGGGGATGCGGAGTTTCATGCGACATTGCAAACCCAAGACCCCGAAATTGGATACAAGGACGATTTCGATATCATCGAATTGATTGAAAACTGCTGGCTTGAAATGGTGCATGTGATCGAAATGCCCGCGAATAATCTATTCTTGATCGCATGCAAACCCTAACGCACACGTGCCATCGTGCGATTCACGCGGTCAATTCTGGCGGCGTTGGGCGGATGCGATCCCAGAAATTTATCACCTGGATCAGGAATACGTGTAAAAAATTTTGAACCACGTACGGGATCGTATCCTGCGTAATACGTAATAAAGGTCCCAATTTCATCTGCCTGTAATTCGTGATCCTTTGAATAAACGCGCGACCCCACAGCTGCACCAAGGTCAAATGCGCTATCAACATCCTGCGCAGATCCACCAGAATATGCGATCAGGCCACCCAATATGAGGCCACCTAATCCCGCGGAACCGCGCCGTTGTTCAATATGTCCTGCAATATGGTGTGCCATTTCATGCCCTAGAACAAAGGCAACCTCATCCGTATTGCGTGCAGCCTTCAACAAACCAATCGAAAAAACCACCAACGGACGACCATCTTTCTCAAGGGTTTGATAGGCGTTCACAACATCCGGGGTACTGGTGTCCACCTGAATTTTAAAATCACAATTCGACACACGGCCGGTATCACGACAAATTTGTTCACCAATGGGTTCAACCCGCGCAACAATTCGGCGCATCGTTGTCATCGACGTCAAATCTTCTTTGCCAGTGGAAATAACAGCAGACTGCGCCTGCACCCTTGGTATTTGCTTCACTTGTGGCGTTGGCGCACAAGAAGCCAAGATCAATGCAGCAAGAATAGAAGATATTCGTAAAATCATATGAGTTTGTCTTTGTAGCGAACGGAATTTCAACCATACTATGAACGAACACGATTTCTGCAAGCTATGGGAAAATAACATTATGTTTACTATCGAACACGAATTTGACTGCACCGTCGTTACTCTCATGGACGAAGGCGACGGGTTTCTACAAGAGGACGTTGTTATCAATGGGTTTGAAGACTGCATCACAATTCAACAGTTTGACCCAAAGACGAATGGCATGCAAAAGGTCACGATGTCGATCACCCAGATGAAAGATTTGGCTGCGGCCATTTCTTTGCCCGAAGGGATTTATTCACGTACGGATGGACAGGATTAACCGCGTCCAATCTGGTTCGGGGCAACCGAAACGGATTTTATGATCGCGAAGCACGAACTGCCGATTTCTAGGTCCAATGCTTGCACCGATCGGCGGGTGACGCGTGCAAGTATGGTGTTTCCTGCACTTTCGACGGAGATAATTGCCCCTGGCCCGCGCCCAAATTTAATCGCGCTTACACGCCCTTGGATCACGTTTAGAGCCGATATATTTTCGGGTTGAACAGTGGACAGCATGACGTCTTGTGCCAACACACGTACGCGTACGGTCTGTCCAATTTCAGCGTCTAGTCGGGGTAAATAAATTGGTCCTGATGCGCTCTGCAGCTTGGTCAGACCATCATCTTCATGTTTTTCAATCGTCGCTGTTAACAAGGCCCCCGCCGATTGAAGACCCAATTGGGGCACAATATTAGGATCGGCAAAAACATCTGTCGCAGATCCCGTTTTGATCACGCGCCCACTGTCGATTGTCACAACCTGATCTGCCAATCGCGCAATCTCGGAAACCGAATGACTAATATACAGAATCGGAACTTTGGAATGATCGCGCAGACGCTCGATGTACGGGAGGATTTCTGCCTTTCTTGGATCATCCAAGGCAGACAGGGGTTCATCCATCACCAAAAGCGACGGGTTTGATAGAAGCGCGCGCGCAATGGCAACCCGCTGACGTTCACCGCCCGACAACCCCACTGGTCGACGATGAAGTAGATGATTTATGCCTAAGATATCCAACAATTCGGACAGGTTGGTTTCGCCAGTCCCGCTGCGGCCGTATCGTTGCGCATATTCCAAATTGCCCTGCACCGAAAAATGCGGAAACAACAAATCCTGTTGAAACACATACCCAATGCCACGGCGATGTGCTGGTCGGTTGACCCTTTGATCACTGGAAAACAAAACTTCTTCATTCAGGGCGATATGCCCCTCTTTCGGTGCAAAAGCACCTGAGATCGCTTGTGCAATCGTTGATTTCCCGGCTCCAGAGCGCCCAAACAATGCCGTCACGCCCGATCCTGCACTGAACATGATGTCCAGGTTAAACCCCGAAAATTGGTGCCTTATGGAAACGGATAGCGTCATTGACCATGCATCCGTCTTTGAACACGCCGCGCCAACCATTCAGACAGCAACAAAGCCGTCACCGAGATAACAATGGATACAAACACCAGCGTAAGCGCGCCCTGATCTTTGCCCGGCATTTGCAAAAACCCGTATATTGCCGAAGGGATCGTTTGAGTTTGATTTGGGATGTTCCCCACAAAGGTAATCGTTGCCCCGAATTCCCCAAGAGCCTTGGCAAAGCCTAAAATGGCACCAACAACAATACCGGGTAGCGCCATGGGCAGCGTAATCGTGAAAAACACTGCGATTGGACGGGCCCCTAACGTTAATGCAGCATGTTCCAAATCGGGATTAATTTGTTCAATAGAAAGCCGCACCGCGCGTACAACCAGCGGGAACGCCATAATTGCCGCCGCCAAAACCGCGCCCGTCCATTGAAAGGCGATCGTGATCCCGAAATAGTCATTTAGGATTTGCCCCGCAAACCCCGCGCGACCAAAAAACATCAATAATAGGTAACCCGTGACAACTGGTGGTAAAATCAATGGCAAATGGACCAGCGCATTCAAAATCTCACGCCCCCAAAAACGGCGGCGCACCAGCAAAAATGCAACCCATACAGCGAATGGCAAAGATAAAAAAGTTGCCCAAATGGCAACCTTTAGCGATAGCAAAATCGCCGCCAATTCTTGTTCACCGAAATATAGCATGTGCCTGCCGATCTGTTTCACGCACTATAGTTTCAAAACATTTACTCAGATGCAATGACAACAAAATGATTCAGGGGTTGCAGATTCGGATTAAGAGGGGTAGGAAGCGCCCAACAGCGGTTTGTTGGAAACAACACTCCACCGAAGTTAATTCACGGGCCGCGCGCCCGTTTTTTTGTGTTTGGACATATGACGAATAGCTTAGTTGCAAAAACAGCGATGGATCAGCGGATCGCCGAAATCATCAATCCCGTCATCGAAGATATGGGATTTGAATTGGTGCGCATTCGTTTGATGGGCGGTCAAACGAAAACGCTTCAGATCATGGCAGACAAACCAAATGGCGGTATCGAAGTGGATGATTGCGCCGACATTTCAACTGCGATCAGCGCGGTCATGGATGTCGAGGATCCAATCACAGATGCCTATACACTTGAGGTATCAAGCCCCGGAATTGATCGCCCCCTGACACGGTTGAAAGATTTTGAAACCTTTGAAGGGTATGAAGTGAAATTGGAAACAGCGGACATGATTGATGGGCGCCGCCGTTTTCGTGGGGAACTTGCCGGCGTTGAAGGCGATGAAGTGCTGATCAATGTCGAAGAAGGAACTATTGGATTGGAAATTGATTGGCTATCAGAAGCCAAACTGATCCTGACCGATGATCTAATCAAAGAAATGCTACGCCAACGCAAAGCGTCGGGCGATATCAACCAAGATGATTTCGATGAAATCGTGACCGAACAGTCCGAGGAGGAATAAGAATGGCAATTACCTCAGCCAACCAACTAGAATTGCTTCAAACAGCCGAAGCCGTTGCACGCGAAAAAATGATCGACCCCGGTTTGGTCGTAGCAGCGATGGAAGAAAGCTTGGCGCGCGCTGCGAAATCTCGCTATGGCTCAGAAATGGACATCCGGGTTTCGATTGATCGCAAAACAGGCCGTGCAACATTCACACGTGTCCGCACCGTGGTCGAGGACGAATTGCTTGAAAACTATCAGGCGGAAATGACCGTTGAACAGGCCAAGCAATACATGGAACACCCACAGGTTGGCGAACAGTTCATAGAGGAAATTCCACCTGTTGATATGGGGCGCATCGCAGCCCAATCTGCAAAACAAGTTATCCTTCAAAAGGTACGTGAAGCCGAACGTGATCGCCAGTACGAAGAATTTAAAGATCGTGCGGGCACAATCATCAATGGTGTTGTTAAGCGCGAAGAATACGGCAACGTCATCGTTGACGTGGGCCGCGGCGAAGCCATCCTGCGCCGCAATGAGAAAATCGGTCGTGAAAGTTACCGCCCGAATGACCGCGTACGCTGCTTCATCAAAGAAGTACGTCGTGAAGTGCGTGGTCCACAAATTTTCCTTTCGCGTACAGCGCCAGAATTCATGGCGGAATTGTTCAAAATGGAAGTGCCTGAAATTTACGAAGGCATCATTGAAATCAAATCTGTCGCACGCGATCCTGGTTCACGTGCAAAAATCGCGGTTTACACGAACGACCATTCAATTGATCCAGTTGGTGCATGTGTCGGTATGCGCGGCAGCCGTGTTCAGGCCGTTGTAAATGAACTTCAGGGCGAAAAAATCGATATCATCCCATGGAACGAAGATCAACCAACATTCTTGGTCAATGCATTGCAACCTGCAGAAGTTTCAAAAGTTGTTTTGGATGAAGAAGCAGGCAAAATCGAAGTTGTGGTTCCAGAAGAGCAGCTATCCCTTGCAATTGGTCGCCGCGGTCAAAACGTGCGTCTTGCAAGCCAGCTAACAGCGCTTGATATCGACATCATGACCGAGGCCGAAGAATCAGCACGCCGTCAGAAAGAATTCGAAGAACGCACAAATCTGTTCATGGAAACCTTGGACGTTGACGAATTCTTTGCACAGTTGTTGGTTGCAGAGGGCTTTACTAATCTGGAAGAAGTTGCCTATGTCGAGATCGATGAACTCCTTGTCATCGACGGTGTTGATGAGGCAACTGCGGACGAGCTGCAAACGCGCGCACGCGAATTCCTAGAAGCGCAAGCACGTGCCGCAATGGAGCGCGCACAAGAACTTGGTGTTGAAGACAGCCTGATTAACTTCGAAGGTCTGACACCACAGATGCTACAAGTATTGGCAGAAGATGGTGTGCTAAACCTAGAAGATTTCGCAACATGCGCCGACTGGGAGCTGGCAGGTGGCTGGACGACAGTCGACGGTGAGCGTGTAAAAGACACAGGCCTACTGGAAGAATTCGACGTTTCATTAGAAGAAGCACAGGATTTGATCATGACCGCACGTGTTATGTTGGGTTGGGTTGATCCAGAGGAATTGGTTGCAGACGACGCAACCGAAGAAGTCGAAGAGGACTAAGACACCTGATGGGTCGTGGCGAAAGACATATGAAGTCCGATGTTGCAGAACGCAAATGCATCGTGACAGGCGAGGTTCAGCCCAAACATGGGCTGATCCGCTTTGTCGTATCGCCCGACAATCAAATTGTGCCCGATCTGGCAGAGAAATTGCCAGGTCGCGGTATTTGGGTAACTTCGACGAATGACGCCGTTTCTACGGCAATTGGCAAAGGCCTTTTTTCCCGCGGTGCTAAAAAACCCGTAAGCGTTGATCCCAACTTGTTGACCGATTTGATCGAAAACATGGGACGTCGTGTGGTTGAATTACTCAGCCTTTCGCGCAAATCAGGCCGTGCAGTTGCGGGGTATGAAAAGGTGAAAGATTGGCTTTTGAAAGAAGAAGCCCAAGTTCTGATACAAGCATCAGATGGGTCCGAACGGGGCAAGTCGAAATTAAGCACCCCTTATGGCGGATCCTTTATCGGTTGGTTAACGGCTGATGAATTGGGCGCGGCCTTCGGGCGACAAACGGTAATACATTGTGCTCTCGCCTCTGGCGGTTTGACGCAACGTGTAGTAGATGATGCGAAACGACTACAGGGTCTTCGCGAAAATAACGGTGGCAAAACTGCAACCGGGAAGGAAAAGACAGCTAGATGAGCGATAGTGACGGCAAAAAAACATTGGGTGTTCGTGGCGGCGGTCCACGTTCTGGGAACGTAAAGCAAAGCTTTAGCCACGGCCGTTCCAAAAATGTCGTGGTCGAAACAAAGCGTAAGCGCGTTGTCGTACCAAAACCGGTTGCTGCAAAACCTGCCGCCGGTGGTGCAGGTACAGGCGGTGCGTCTGGTGCTGGTGGCATTCAAAATGCCGAGATGGAGCGTCGATTAAAAGCGTTACAAGCCGCAAAAGCACGCGAAGCGGACGAAGTGGCCGCTCGCACAGCAGAAGAAAAAGCACGAGTGGAAGAGCGCGAACGCCGCCGCGCCGAGCAAGAAAACAAGGAACGCGAACAGCGTGAAGTAGAAGAACGCGCAAAGGCAAAAGCCGAAGCGGAAGAACGCGCGAAAAAAGAAGCCGAAGAACAAAAAACACGCGAAGCCGCCGAAAAGGCTGCAAGAACAGAGCCTG
>JAKMGV010000125.1 GCA_022424725.1 Paracoccaceae bacterium | reverse complement strand
GCCTGTAACAATTGCGCGGCATCTTGGGCCGAAATGGCAGGCGCGTCGCAACCATAGTCATCAGCAAATTGTTCGCATTGGCGATTGAACATTTCCAAAATATCGTCTCCGCGCTTGCGCAGTGGAGGAACCGTGATTTGCAATGCGTTCAATCGGTATAGCAGATCGGGGCGCAGTTTATCGGCAACCGATTTCCCAACCTCTTGTCCGTTGCTGATCGCGATGATGCGTGTTTCGGCAGGTGTCCCTTGGGTATCGATTTCGGCCAACAGTTTGCCTTGGACCTGTTCGCTGAGCACCTCAATATCTTCAAGGACCAGCGTTCCGCCCCGCGCCTCTTCAATCGCGGGTAAAAAGCTATCATCCGCATAAACGGGCCCAAACAGACGCCGCATCAAGGCGTCCTCTTCATATGCGGAACAGTTGAGGATCACGAATTTCTTACCCGCACGATTGCCAACCGCATGCAGCGCATGGGCCACCAATGTTTTCCCCGTACCCGTTTCCCCATCAATCAGGATGTGGCCATCGGCTTGTGCGATGTCCAAAATATCTTCACGCAACCGCTGCATCGGGTTGGATTTGCCCATCAGCTTTTTCATCAATTGTGTGCCATCGGACAATTCGCGGCGCAAAGCACGATTGTCCAAGGTTAGGCGGCGTTGTTGCGTGGCCTTTTTCGCCAGTTGGCTCATCGTGTCGGGGTTAAACGGCTTTTCTAGGAAATTATAGGCCCCAACGCGCATCGCCTCGACCGCCATCGGGACATCCCCGTGTCCCGTAATCATGATAACGGGCAACGCGCTGTCACGCGCCATCAATTGACGCAAAAATTGCATGCCGTCCATGCCAGGCATTTTGATATCTGTGATGACAATCCCCGGATAATCAGGACCGATTGCCGCCAAGGCATCCTCGGCCTTGGCAAAACTTTCCGTGTCATATCCCGACAGCGCAAGCCATTGTGTGATGGACAAACGCATGTCCTTTTCATCATCCACAATCGCGATTTTCATAGCCTTACCCATAGTTTACTCCGCAGCCTCAAATGGTTCTTTTCCAGTGTTATATTCGTCAATTGGGGGCAGGATAACTTCGAATACAGCGCCCCCTTCGTCGGAATTGCGCGCCATCAATCGCCCGCCCATGTCGTTGATAATCCCCGACGAAATCGCCAGGCCCAGCCCCGTCCCGTCGCCCGCCTGTTTGGTCGTATAAAACGGTTCAAACAAATCATCCAAATCGGCAATCCCAAACCCATTGTCGCGCACGGTTAGGGAAATCATTTGCCCCGTGCTGAGAATAATCTCAATCTCGGGATCTTTGACGGTTTTGATGGCGTCGATCGCGTTTCGGATCAGGTTGATCAGAACCTGTTCAATCCGCATCCGATCCCCCATGACCAACGCATCCTGATCACTGATCACTTTACTTAGGCGCACTTTATGTTGCTGAAGCTGTGGATCCATCATCGCAAGGGACGAAGAAACCGCATCCGCCATATTCACAGGTTGTAAACTTTCGCCCCCCTTGCGGGCATAGGATTTCAACTGACGTGTAATCGCGCCCATACGTTCCAATAAATCATCAATACGGGAAAACGCAGCCAGCGCCTCATCCGGGCGATTGCGGCGCAACAATAATCCAGCACCCGCCAAATAAGTTTTCATCGCCGCCAGCGGTTGGTTTAATTCATGCGACACGGCCGCCGACATTTCGCCCAAGGCCGCCAATTTCGAACTTTGTGCCAGACTTTGTTCCGCAACTTGCAGGTTTTCTTCCACCTTTTTACGTTCTGCTATTTCACGTTGCAGGCGTTGGTTTAGGGCGCGCAAATCTTCGCTTTCGCGCTGAAAGAGGACCAAGCGTAGGGTGTTGCGACGGTTTAGGAAATAAAAGCCAGCCGCAAAAATCAACGCAAACAGCATAATTTCAAAGGCCAAAATCGCATTTATGCGTTCACGCACCGTTGAATAGGCCGTGAAATTCGTAATTTGCCATCCTTGGAAACCCAACCGCCCCTGTTGGCGCATCACCGCACGACCCTGAAAATAACTGTCAAATTGTGAATCGCCCCCAGCCCAATCCGCCGTAAAGCGCAATGCGCGATCAATCGCGCTTTCTGCGGGTTCGCGCGTTAATGCCTCTTCCTCGGTCAATCCGCGCCAACGTGGTTCAGTTGACAGAACAATGATCCCGCTGCTGTCAGAAACAAACACCGCATCGGCAATTCCCGCCCATGCGCGTTCAAATTGTAACAAATCCACCTCGACCAAAATCACGCCCAAGGGGGTATTTTGCGCCTCCAATCGTTTGGCGTAATAGAACCCGAAACCACCACTTTCTTTTTCCACAACGCTGAACACCGTTTCGTTCGACCGCATCGCGTCAACGAAATAGGCCTTTTCCCGATGGGCGGCCGCAATATTGTGCCGTTCGGTCGCGGCCACGGTACGCCCGTCCACATCCAGCAGGCTAAGCGAGGCCGCGTTGATTTCGTCCAAGAAACTAATCAAACGCTGTGAGGTTTGTGAAAAATCGTTTAGTTCCAACGCAGTGATCAATGACTGATCGCGCGCCAACAATTGCGGAACAATAGAATTACGTTGCAGTTCGCTTTTTAGGTTTCCACCATACAGTGCCAATCGCAGCTCTGCACGATTTGCCGTGCTTTGCGAAAAGCGTTCCATCAAAATGCTATTGGTCAGATAAAGCGTAACTGCCGCGATCACAAAAAGAATAGCAATCATCAAACGCAGGCGCAGGGAGCTGCGCACGTTTGGGACATTATCATCATCAGAATCACTATTTGTCGGCGTCATACCGTCAAACTATACCCAACAATCAGTGGACGTTACACCGTGGCGATTTGATCCATCAATCCGGCAAAAAACGGCTGACCGTCTGTGCCACCCTGTGCTGGATCGGCCAAACGCTCTGGGTGGGGCATCATGCCCAAAACGCGACGATTTTCTGACAGGACACCAGCAATACTGCGCACAGATCCGTTGGGATTGTCAGCATAGGTAAAGGCCACCCGATCCTGATCAAATAGGGCCTGCGCGTTCGCATCATCTAGGTTATAGTTCCCATCATGGTGCGCGATTGGAATTGTGATCGACTGATCCGCCTTATACGCCGAGGTATAGGCAGACTGTGTCGTTTCCACGTTCAATTCCACGTGCTTACAGATGTATTTCAATCCTGCATTGCGCAACAATGCACCCGGCAACAGGCCCGTTTCGGTCAAAACCTGAAATCCGTTGCAGACGCCGAACACATATCCACCGCGATTTGCGAATGCCACCACCGACTGACAAATGGGGGAACGCGCGGCAATCGCACCAACCCGCAAATAATCGCCAAATGAAAATCCACCAGGTATTGCCACGAAATCCAAACCATCGGGCAAATCGGTATTTTTGTGCCACACCATTGTGACATCAGCACCAGCAGCCTTAAGTGCCACTGCCATATCGCGATCACAGTTTGATCCGGGAAATTGAATAACGGCTGCGCGCATTAGCTTAACTCGATCTGATAGCTTTCGATCACGGTGTTGGCCAAAAGCTTTTCACACATCTCTTTGACTTCGACCTCTGCTGCGGCCTTATCCGTTGCTGCAAGATCCAGTTCAATCACTTTACCCTGACGCACCCCTTGGACACCGTCAAACCCCAATGCGCCAAGCGCATGGCGCACGGCCTCGCCCTGAGGGTCAAGAACACCAGATTTCAACATGACATAAACACGGGCTTTCATCACTAATCCCTCTTATTCAACGATTGTAGGTTTTGGCATCTGCGCAGTTTTGGGCAAAACACCCAAGCGACGTGCAACTTCAGAATAGGCATCTGTCAGATCGCCCAGATCGCGGCGGAACACGTCCTTATCCAATTTGCGGCCTGTTTCGATGTCCCACAAACGGCAGCTGTCAGGGCTAATTTCATCGGCGATGATCAAACGTTGATAGTCGCCTTCGTACACACGGCCAATTTCAATTTTGAAATCAACCAAACGAATGCCAACGCCCAACATCAAGCCAGACATGAAATCATTCACACGCAATGCAAGCGACAGGATATCTTCCATATCTTGTTGGCTGGCCCAACCAAAGGCGGCAATATGTTCTTCGGTGACCAATGGATCACCCAAACTGTCGTCTTTATAACAGTATTCAACAATGGGGCGCGGCATCTGCGTGCCCTCTTCAATCCCCAGACGTTTGGAAATGGATCCTGCTGCATAGTTACGAACAATCACCTCAAGCGGGATAATTTCACATTTGCGCACCATTTGTTCCCGCATATTCAAACGTTTGATGAAATGCGTCGGTATGCCAATCGCTTGCAAACCAGTCATGAAAAACTCAGACAAACGGTTGTTCAAAACACCCTTACCGTCGATCACGTCTTTCTTTTCGGCGTTGAACGCGGTGGCGTCATCTTTGAAGTATTGAACGATGGTTCCAGGCTCAGGTCCTTCGTATAAAACTTTGGCCTTACCTTCATAAATTTTGGTGCGACGCGCCATTGGCAAACTTTCTATTCTGGATGGCGCCTCTTTAGGGCAGTTGGCCGCCTGATACAAGCACCCAATACGTATTGAACCGTATTCATAATCAACGTGAATTTTATGAATTTGTCTTATGTCGTACTCTGTGTCATCGCGTGGGGGATAATGAGGAGTTTCCGATGACAAATGCATTTTTAAACATGTTAGACACCCGCGATTGGATTTTGGCGGATGGGGCCACGGGAACAAACCTGTTTAACATGGGGTTATCCTCGGGGGATGCCCCGGAATTGTGGAACGAAACCCACCCTGACAACATCCGCAAACTGTACCAAATGGCGGTGGATGCGGGCAGTGATCTGTTTTTGACAAACAGCTTTGGGGGTAACTCTGCGCGTTTGAAACTGCACGATGCAGGCCATCGCGCTCGCGAACTCTCCCGCCTATCTGTCGAATTGGGCCGCGAAATTGCCGATGCCGAGGATCGTCCTGTGGTGGTGGCCGCCTCTGTCGGACCCACAGGTGAAATTTTGGAACCAGTGGGCAGCCTGTCACACGCAGACTGTGTAGAGATCTTTCTGGATCAGGCGATCGGGTTGAAAGAAGGCGGTGCAGATGTTTTGTGGCTCGAAACCATTTCATCGGCAGAAGAATACCGCGCCGCAGCCGAGGCATTTTCGCATGTTGATTTGCCATGGGTTGGCACGATGAGCTTTGATACAGCCGGACGCACGATGATGGGCGTCACATCGCGCGATATGGTCGCCTTGGTAAACAGCCTGCCAAATCCACCTGTCGCCTTTGGTGCGAATTGCGGAACGGGCGCATCGGATTTGTTGCGTACGGTCCAAGGATTTTCAAATGAGGCCCCTGCCCAAGCCATTGTTGCCAAAGGAAATGCAGGCATTCCAAAATACGTGGACGGTCACATCTGTTACAACGGCACGCCTGAATTGATGGCAGATTATGCC
>JAKMGV010000032.1 GCA_022424725.1 Paracoccaceae bacterium | reverse complement strand
TCACGGCCCTGCTCACATTCTGCGCGCAGGCCCTCTTCATCTTTGAATTGGTTATAAACGCCATCTACGGCAATCACCTCATTGCCACGTGCCGCAAGCAGCATCATTTGCAGTGACATTTGCATCGGCAAACGATCAGGACGCGTGCGGCAATTCAATTCCTTGGCCAAATCGTTCGTGCCCGCAACAAACCCCTCTAATGCAGGGTGTGCGGCGATTTCATTGGAATTCAGAACACCTGCGGGCGTTTCAATCATCGCCCAAATGGGTGTGTCGTTCCCCAACAGCCTCTGTACCGCATCAATATCTGCGGCACTGTTCACTTTGGGCGCCAAAATCGCATCCGTAGGTGCGTCGCGAAGTGCGGCAATATCCTCGGCACCCCATTCGGTATCCAATCCATTAATACGAATAATTTTGTAACGGTTACCATAGCCGCCCTGCTCAAGTGCCGCCTTAAGCGTCCCGCGTGCCTCAACCTTGGCATCCGGGGAAACGGCATCCTCAAGGTCAAAAATAATCGCATCCACAGGCAAACCGCGGGCCTTGTCCAATGCGCGATCCTTGGATCCAGGGATATAAAGAACTGATCGAAAGGGGCGCATTTGTGTGGTCATGGACTTGTCTCCGCAATAATCTTGCGCAGAGATAGGCATTTTCGTACGAAATGCTCAACCCCAAAATTGCCGCAACGCAGAAATTATGTCACTGCCATCCAGATAAGACGCAGTCCCGTGACGGTTAAGAGGACGTATGTCAGAGCGAAAAACAAACGATCTGATACCCAATGATGCGCCTTTACCCCCATCCAAACCCCAATCAATGCAAATGGGGCCAGCGCAACATTGAGGGTTAGGGTTTCTAAAGTGAACAGTCCAAGAAAGGCATAGGGCACAGCTTTGGCCAAATTGATAGCCCAAAATATGATCACGGTTGTTGCCTGAAATTCGGTTTTGTTGGGTCGCTTGGACAACAGGTATACGGCCGCAGGTGGTCCGCCCGCATGGCTTACAAAACTTGTAAACCCAGCCAGTGCACCCGCGATAAGCCCCGCCCAATCCGGCATGTGATGTTTCGCCTGTTTCAACACACCAGCGCGCTGCCCCACCTGCCATAAAACAAAGCCCAATGCGATGCCCCCAATCAAAATGCGAAATACATCGGCATTCGTACGACTATAGAGCCACGCCCCCAGAGCAACCCCCGGCAAACTGCCAAGGATCAATATAGCACTTTCGCGGTTCAGCCATTTTTTCCAATAGGGCTTTAGCGACGTCACGTCCATCAACATCAACAGCGGAAGCATAATTCCAATCGCCTGCCCCGGTTCAATGATCGTCGCAAGAATCGCTGCCGCCGCAAAGGCCGCGCCCGAGCCGAATCCGCCCTTTGATATCCCAGCAAACACCACTGCAAGCGCGGCAATCGAAAAAAATCCAATTTCCAACATAGGTGCAGTATTCGGTCATAAATATTGGTTTTGCAAATGGAATACGAAGTACGGCATGCCTTTGCATACATTTCACTCGATCATGCCGCAGCGCAGCACCCTTGCGAATTTTATCAAAACAGACTAGGCCAACGCGCACAACAACCTAGGATCGGAGAATTTTTCATGGCCAGACCTAAAATCGCGCTTATCGGCGCAGGACAAATCGGCGGCACACTTGCGCACCTAGCAGCAATCAAAGAATTGGGCGACGTTGTATTGTTCGACATCGCAGAGGGCACACCAGAAGGCAAAGCGTTGGACATTGCAGAGTCCGGTCCATCCGAAGGATTTGACGCAGTCATGAAAGGCACGCAGTCCTACGCAGACATTGCAGATGCGGACGTCTGTATCGTAACAGCGGGTGTTCCACGCAAACCCGGCATGAGCCGTGATGATTTGTTGGGCATCAACCTAAAGGTTATGAAATCTGTTGGCGAAGGCATTCGTGACAACGCACCAAACGCGTTCGTGATCTGTATCACCAACCCATTGGACGCTATGGTTTGGGCCCTGCGCGAATTCTCTGGTCTACCTCACAACAAAGTTGTGGGTATGGCAGGCGTCTTGGACAGCGCGCGTTTCCGCCACTTCCTATCCTTGGAATTTGATGTGTCGATGCGCGATGTGACAGCCTTTGTTTTGGGTGGCCACGGCGACACAATGGTGCCATTGGCACGTTATTCAACAGTTGCGGGTATCCCTCTTCCTGATTTGGTATCAATGGGTTGGACAACACAGGACAAATTGGACGCAATCGTACAACGCACACGTGACGGCGGCGCAGAGATCGTTGGCCTGTTGAAAACAGGATCTGCATTCTATGCACCTGCAACATCCGCAATCGAAATGGCAGAAGCCTATTTGAAGGACCAACGTCGTCTGTTGCCATGTGCGGCCTATTGTGAGGGCGAATTCGGTCTGAAAGGCATGTATGTTGGTGTTCCAACAATCATCGGTGCAAATGGCATCGAGAAAGTTGTCGACATCAAGATGAACAAAGACGAGCAGGCCATGTTCGACAAATCTGTCGACGCGGTCAAAGGTTTGGTCGAGGCGTGCAAGGGCATCGACCCATCACTTGCATAAGTGAATTTTGAACAATCATACAAAAGCGCGGATCAATGCATCCGCGCTTTTGTATTTTCAGAAAAATTTTAGGAAAGTCCTATACAAAATCGCGATCAGTGTACCACCCCACAACACCCGCCCCCTGAATGCGATTTGCGTCGTATTCACACCATGGGCTGTCGGTCTATGATACATTTGCTGAGCATGGGTTTCAGAATCTAATTCGATGTGATTGTTGAATATTTTGTGATCACACGAAAATATTGTGTGATCACAAATTCCGCTTTATGTTGAATTTTTGATAAATCCACTAAAAAACACTTCCCTTTCCGCGTTGCTATTGGCGTATAGCCTAATCAATCGAAGTAACACGGGACTAAATTTCATGAACATCCATGAATATCAGGCGAAGCAACTTCTTCGCAGCTATGGCGCCCCTGTGTCTGACGGACGTGTTGTCCTTAAGGCAGAGGATGCAAAAACTGCAGCCGGTGAATTGGACGGCCCTCTTTGGGTTGTAAAAGCGCAAATTCACGCAGGTGGCCGCGGCAAAGGTAGCTTTAAAGAAGCAGACGCCGGAGAAAAAGGCGGTGTTCGTCTGACAAAATCAGTCGAAGAAGCCGCAGAAGAAGCCAAAAAGATGCTTGGCCGCACATTGGTCACACACCAAACTGGCCCAGCAGGTAAGCAAGTCAACCGTGTCTACATCGAAGCAGGATCAGGTATCCAACGTGAATTGTACCTTGCCCTTTTGGTTGACCGTCAAACATCACGCATTTCATTCGTATGTTCCACCGAAGGCGGCATGGACATTGAAGAAGTGGCCGCATCGACACCTGAAAAAATCCTATCCTTCTCGGTTGATCCTGCCACAGGTTTCCAAGCCTACCACGGCCGCCGCATCGCTTTTTCATTGGGCCTAGAGGGCGCACAGGTGAAACAATGCGTTTCATTGATGGGCACTCTTTATCGTGCGTTCATTGAAAAAGACATGGAGATGCTGGAAATCAACCCATTGATCGTGGGCGATGATGGCGCATTGAAAGTGTTGGATGCAAAAGTCGGATTTGACGGCAACGCAGTCTATCGCCATGCCGATATCGCAGAATTGCGCGATGTCACCGAAGAAGACCCCAAAGAGTTAGAAGCATCAAAGTACGACCTGAACTACATCGCGCTTGACGGTGAAATCGGTTGTATGGTGAACGGTGCGGGCCTTGCAATGGCAACAATGGACATCATCAAATTATATGGTGCGTCCCCTGCGAACTTCTTGGACGTGGGCGGAAGTGCCACCAAGGAAAAAGTTACCGAAGCGTTCAAGATCATCACATCAGATCCAAACGTAAAAGGCATCCTTGTGAACATCTTTGGCGGCATTATGCGCTGTGACGTGATCGCAGAAGGCGTGATCGCAGCCGTGAAAGAGGTGGGACTACGCGTTCCATTGGTTGTACGCCTAGAGGGCACCAATGTGGAATTGGGTAAAGAGATCATCAATACATCTGGCCTAGATGTGATCGCAGCAGACAACCTAAAAGACGGTGCCGAGAAAATCGTCAAAGCGGTGAAAGGATAAGATCATGGCCGTACTTGTAAACGAAAATACAAAAGTGATCTGCCAAGGTTTCACGGGGTCTCAGGGGACATTCCACTCTGAACAGGCGATTGCCTATGGCACAAAAATGGTTGGTGGTGTGACACCTGGCAAAGGCGGTCAAACGCACCTTGATTTGCCAGTGTTTAATTCAGTTCACGAAGCAAAGCACGCAACAGAGGCTAACGCGACTGTGATCTATGTGCCTCCTCCCTTTGCGGCGGATTCAATCCTTGAGGCGCTTGACGCGGAAATGGAATTGATCGTCTGCATTACCGAGGGCATTCCCGTTTTAGATATGATGAAGGTAAAGCGCGCATTGGTTGACAGCAAATCTGTGTTGATCGGACCAAACTGCCCAGGTGTTATCACGCCAGATGCGTGTAAAATCGGCATTATGCCGGGCCACATTCACCGTCGCGGTTCAGTTGGTGTTGTGTCACGTTCGGGCACATTGACATATGAGGCCGTGAAACAAACCTCTGACGTTGGTTTGGGTCAGTCGTCTTGCGTTGGTATTGGTGGTGACCCCATCAAAGGCACCGAACACATTGACGTATTGGAATGGTTCTTGGCGGACGACGAAACCGAAAGCATCATCATGATCGGTGAAATCGGTGGATCCGCAGAAGAAGAAGCCGCGCAGTTCCTAAAGGACGAGGCAAAACGTGGCCGCAGCAAACCTGTTGCAGGTTTCATCGCGGGTCGTACGGCCCCTCCTGGTCGTCGTATGGGCCACGCAGGCGCGATCGTTGCGGGCGGCAAAGGCGGCGCAGAGGACAAAATCGAAGCCATGAAATCAGCAGGCATTGTTGTTGCGGATAGCCCGGCAACATTGGGCGAAGCCGTGCTAAAGGCCATCGGTTAATTCACGTAAATGCCCTGCCCCGACCCTATTGGGGCAGGCACGTAAACTAGAGCGGAACAAAACCGTCCATTCGGTTCAGCCAACTGAGGGTACAACATGACCGACCAATCAAATAACGCGCAGTTCCATGCATCATCATTCATGCAAGGTCACAATGCCGAATACCTTGAACAGCTCTATGCACAATATGCCAAGGATCCAAATGCCGTTGACGCGGCATGGGCCGAGTTTTTCCGTGCCATGGGTGATGACGAGGTCTCGGTCAAAGCTGAAGCAGAGGGGCCTTCATGGGCGCGAACGGACTGGCCACAACAACCAAGCGATGACTGGACAAACGCCCTAACAGGTGAATGGCCCGTGGCTGCTGCTGAGGGCAAGTCTGCAGGTAAAAAGATTGCCGATAAAGCCACCGAAAAAGGCGTCGAGATATCGGACGAGGCGATGAAACGCGCCGTCTTGGACAGTATCCGCGCAATTATGATAATACGCGCCTATCGCGTGCGTGGTCACTTGGCCGCCGATCTTGATCCCCTTGGCATGCGCGACACAAAGGATGCAGAGGCATCGCTTGATCCAAAGAATTATGGATTTACAGATGTGGACATGGATCGCCCGATCTTCATTGATAATGTTCTGGGCCTTCAAATCGCATCCATGCGTCAGATTATTGATATCGTGCGCCGCACCTATTGCGGCACATTCGCGCTACAATACATGCATATTTCAGACCCTGAACAATCCGCATGGCTGAAAGAGCGTATCGAAGGTTTTGGCAAAGAAATCACCTTTACCCGCGAAGGGCGTAAGGCAATTTTGAACAAATTGGTCGAAGCCGAAGGTTTTGAAAAATTCTTGCATGTGAAATACATGGGCACAAAACGTTTCGGCCTAGACGGGGGCGAGGCATTGATCCCCGCCTTGGAACAAATCATCAAACGCGGCGGAGCCTTGGGCGTTAAAGATGTTGTCATCGGCATGCCGCACCGCGGTCGTTTGTCCGTTTTGGCAAACGTGATGAGCAAACCCTACCGCGCGATTTTCAACGAATTCCAAGGCGGGTCATTCAAACCCGAGGATGTTGATGGGTCGGGCGATGTTAAATATCACCTTGGCGCGTCATCTGACCGTGAATTCGATGGCAACAGCGTGCACCTATCGCTAACGGCAAACCCCTCTCACCTAGAGGCGGTGAACCCCGTTGTTTTGGGCAAGGTTCGCGCAAAACAAGAACAGCTAAACGACGAAGACCGCACACAGGTTATGCCCCTATTGTTGCATGGTGATGCGGCCTTTGCCGGTCAGGGTGTTGTTGCGGAATGTTTTGGCCTGTCGGGCTTGGTTGGCCATAAAACTGGTGGCACCATGCATGTGGTTGTGAACAACCAGATCGGCTTTACAACAGCGCCGCATTTCTCGCGTTCTTCGCCGTATCCAACGGACATCGCATTGATGGTCGAGGCCCCGATTTTCCACGTGAATGGGGATGATCCAGAGGCTGTGGTTCACGCGGCCAAGGTGGCGACAGAATTCCGCCAGAAATTCCAAAAGGACGTTGTGATCGACATCTTCTGCTATCGTCGGTTCGGTCACAATGAGGGTGATGAGCCTATGTTCACCAACCCGATGATGTACAAAAACATCAAGCAGCACAAAACCACATTGGCACTTTATACAGAACGCCTTGTGCGCGATGGGTTGATCCCCGAGGGCGAGATTGAAGACATGAAAGCCGCGTTCCAAGCCAAAATGAACGATGAGTTCGAGGCAGGGCGCGATTATAAACCAAACAAAGCTGACTGGTTGGATGGCCGCTGGTCACATTTGGACCGTGAAAAAGACGATTACCAACGTGGTCAAACGTCAATCTCTGATGAAACACTGTCAAGTGTTGGTAAGGCGCTGACAACCGCGCCCGAGGGTTTTGCATTACATAAAACCGTGGCGCGTTTGCTAGATACCAAATCAAAAATGTTTGAAAACGGGAAAGGGTTCGATTGGGCAACAGCCGAAGCCTTGGCATTCGGATCCCTGTTGACCGAAGGCTATCCTGTCCGCCTTGCGGGTCAGGACGCAACACGCGGCACATTCAGTCAGCGTCACTCGGGCCTGATCAACCAAAATGATGAAAGCCGCTATTACCCCCTAAACAACATTCGCGAAGGCCAATCCCGTTACGATGTGATTGACTCGATGTTGTCAGAATATGCAGTCTTGGGTTTTGAATATGGCTATTCGCTCTCTGAGCCAAATGCCTTGGTCATGTGGGAAGCGCAATTTGGCGATTTCGCCAATGGTGCACAGATCATGTTTGACCAATTTATAAGCTCAGGCGAAAGCAAGTGGTTGCGTATGTCAGGTTTGGTGGTGTTGCTGCCACACGGGTTCGAGGGTCAAGGCCCAGAACACTCTTCCGCACGGCTTGAGCGTTTCTTGCAAATGTGTGGGCAGGACAACTGGATCGTGGCGAACTGTTCAACACCTGCGAACTATTTCCACATCTTGCGTCGTCAAATCCACAGATCATTCCGCAAACCGCTGATCTTGATGACACCAAAATCATTGCTGCGCCATCGTTTGTGTATCTCAGAAGCGGCGGATTTCACCGATGGGTCCAGTTTCCACCGCGTCCTATGGGATGATGCACAAAAAGGAAACTCTGACACCGAATTGGTAGCCGATGATAAAATCAAACGCGTCGTGATGTGTTCGGGTAAGGTGTATTACGACCTTCTTGAAGAACGTGATCGCCGCGGTATTGATGACGTTTACCTACTGCGTTTTGAACAATTCTATCCATTCCCCGCACTTGCTGCATTGAAAGAACTGGAACGGTTCAAAGATGCAGAAATGGTTTGGTGTCAGGAAGAACCGAAAAACCAAGGTGGTTGGTCCTTTATGGAACCAAACTTGGAATGGGTTTTGACACGCATGAACGCAAAACATCCACGCCCCGTCTATGCAGGTCGCGCCGCAAGCGCCTCTCCTGCGACAGGCTTGGCCTCAACTCATAAAGCACAACAAGAAGCGCTGATTGATGACGCGCTAACCATTAAAGGGAACTAACCCATGACAGAAGTACGTGTTCCAACACTGGGTGAATCTGTGACAGAAGCAACCGTTGCAACTTGGTTTAAAAAACCAGGCGATGCCGTGGCACAGGACGAAATGCTATGTGAACTTGAAACTGACAAAGTCACGGTTGAGGTTCCAAGCCCCGCCGCAGGCACATTGGCCGATATCGTGGCCGCAGAAGGCGAAACCGTCGGTGTTGATGCCCTATTGGCCAATATCAGCGAAGGTGCCAGCGCGGCTGCCCCTGCCCCCGCGGCTGCCCCTGCTGCGGCACCCGCATCTGATGCCGGTGCGGCGGTTGACGTGATGGTTCCAACATTGGGCGAAAGCGTCAGCGAAGCAACCGTTTCAACATGGTTCAAACAAGTCGGCGATACAGTTCAACAGGATGAAATGCTGTGCGAATTGGAAACAGACAAGGTGTCGGTTGAGGTTCCTGCACCCGCGTCTGGCACCCTGACAGAAATCCTAGCAGCCGAAGGCGCAACCGTTGCCGCAGGCGGCAAATTGGCTGTTATGGGCGGGGCAAGCGCATCTGCAGCAGCACCTGCAGCCACCGCCGCACCAGCACCCGCTGCGGCAAGCGCATCCAAGGATGTCGAAGATAGTCCAGCCGCGAAAAAGGCGATGGCAGAAGCGGGTATTTCCCGTGACGCAGTGCAGGGAACTGGCCGCGATGGACGCGCGATGAAGGATGACGTGGCACGCGCGGTTGCCGCCGCCGCAAGCACCCCTGCAGCTGCCCCCGCAGCGGCCACACCACGTGCACCCGTATCGGCAGATGATGCATCACGCGAAGAGCGTGTGAAAATGACACGTCTACGTCAGACAATCGCCAAGCGTTTGAAAGACAGCCAGAACACAGCCGCGATGCTAACCACCTATAACGAGGTCGACATGACCGAAGTTATGGCGGTGCGCAAAGAATACAAAGACGCGTTTGAAAAGAAACACGGCGCGCGTATGGGCTTTATGTCCTTCTTCACCAAAGCATGCTGCCATGCATTGAAAGAAGTGCCTGAAGTGAACGCGGAAATTGACGGCACAGACATCGTGTACAAAAACTATGTGCACATGGGGATTGCTGCAGGGACACCAACAGGTTTGGTTGTGCCCGTGATCCGCGATGCCGATGCGATGTCATTTGCCGAAATCGAAAAAGCGATCGCCGAAAAAGGCGCACGTGCACGTGATGGCAAATTGACCATGGCGGAAATGCAGGGTGGCACCTTCACCATTTCAAACGGTGGGGTTTATGGGTCACTGATGTCATCCCCCATCCTGAACCCACCACAATCTGGTATTTTGGGCATGCACAAAATTCAGGAACGTCCAATGGCGATCAATGGCCAAGTTGTCATTCGCCCAATGATGTACCTTGCGCTGTCTTATGATCACCGCATCGTTGACGGCAAAGGCGCTGTGACATTCCTTGTGCGCGTGAAAGAGGCGCTCGAGGATCCGCGCCGTTTGTTGCTGGATCTGTAAAAACATTCTGACCTCGGCGCCCTGCGCCGAGGTCGCGAACAATTTGACCATCGCCCCAGAACGACGCGATGAAGACGACAGGAGAAATTCGATGGCATCCTATGACGTGATTGTAATCGGCGGCGGACCAGGTGGATATGTGGCCGCAATCCGTGCAGCACAACTTGGGCTTAAAACAGCCTGTGTTGAAGGCCGCGAGGCATTGGGCGGCACATGTTTGAATGTGGGCTGTATCCCATCCAAGACACTATTACATGCAACCCATCAGTTGCACGAAGCCGAACATAATTTCACGAAAATGGGCCTGATGGGTAAATCGCCCTCTGTGGATTGGAAACAGATGCAGGCCTATAAAGGGGATGTGATCGACGGCAATACCAAAGGGATCGAATTCCTGTTCAAAAAGAACAAGGTTGATTGGATCAAAGGCTGGGCCTCAATCCCAGCCGCAGGTCAAGTCAAGGTTGGCGATGACGTGCATGAGGCAAAAAACATCATAATCGCATCTGGTTCTGTCCCCTCAACCCTGCCAGGGATTGAAATTGATGAAAAAATTGTCGTGTCCTCAACAGGGGTGCTTAGCCTTGCGAAACCACCGAAAAAATTGGCGGTGATTGGAGCGGGCGTAATCGGCCTTGAACTTGGTTCGGTCTATGCACGCCTTGGTGCCGAGGTGACCGTCATCGAATTCCTAGATGCGATCACACCCGGCATGGACGCAGAAATTCAAAAAACCTTCCAACGCACCTTGAAAAAACAAGGATTGAATTTTGTCATGGGCGCAGCCGTGCAATCGGTTGAGGCTATGAAAACCAAGGCAAAAGTCACCTATAAACGCCGTAAGGACGACAGCGAACACACATTGGACGCAGATGTTGTTTTGGTGGCCACAGGCCGCAAACCTTATACCGAGGGGTTGGGATTGGACGCCTTGGGCATGGAAATGACGAAACGCGGTCAAATCAAAACAGACGCGCATTGGCAAACCAGTGTCCCCGGCATCTACGCAATCGGCGATGTGATCGAAGGTCCGATGTTGGCCCACAAGGCCGAAGATGAGGGCATGGCCGCCGCAGAAGTCATTGCAGGCAAACATGGACACGTAAATTATGATGTGATCCCGGGCGTGATTTACACCCACCCAGAGGTCGCAAATGTCGGCAAGACAGAAGAAAACCTAAAAGACGAAGGCCGCGCCTATAAGGTTGGCAAATTTTCGTTCATGGGCAATGGCCGCGCCAAGGCGAACTTTGCCGCGGATGGATTTGTGAAAATCCTTGCGGATGCGGAGACAGACCGCATTTTGGGCGCGCATATCATGGGCCCTGCGGCAGGAGATCTGATCCACGAAATCTGTGTTGCAATGGAATTTGGCGCCTCTGCCGAGGATTTGGCACTCACCTGCCATGCCCACCCAACCTATTCAGAAGCCGTGCGTGAAGCCGCCCTTGCCTGCGGCGACGGTGCGATCCACGCGTAATCTACTGAACATTAAAACACAAAAAGCCCTGCAAATCCTTGCAGGGCTTTTTTCTTTGCTAAGCTGGGCCTTAACCCTTTCTGGCATCCACACTGAATGCGCCGCTGCCTGCGTTGGCCAGTAATAAATACCCACCTGCAAGGCCTATGTTCTTAAAGAATTGCGTCATCTGCATCTGATCCGCAGGAACAAAGTGATAAAGCACCGCTGTCACGACACAGAATGCCGCCAAGGCCAATGCCGCCAAACGGGTTTGGAACCCCGCGATAATTGCCGCACCTGCCAAAATTTCAAACAGAACCGCAGGCCATGCAAGGAATGCAGGAATGCCACCAGACGCCATATAGCCTGCAAAACCGTCCACATTGCCCAGTTTTCCAAGACCCGCTACCAGAAACAAAAGACCAAGAAACACACGCGCACCGACGTGTAAGTTAGAGTTTAGATTTGTCATAGTCATCTCCTTAACCGTGATGGCGACATGGCTATTCCTGATGATCCATGAAATCAATTCGTGATTTTCGCGCGTTTTCTGTGCGCCCATGCGCATGTTAAAAATAAAAACCCCCGCTGTATCAGCGGGGGTCATGTGTCATCAAAACTTTAGCCAAGTTTAGCTGGTTTCGGGGGCAATGCCACCTTTCGCCTTTGGCTTGGTCTTTGGAATTGCCGTCACTGATTGGGCGGCATTTCCGTCGTCCGCATCAGGCGTATCATCGGAATGCGGCGGTTCGCCTTTCATGACGCGTTTGATTTCGTCACCCGTTAGGGTTTCGTATTCCAACAGACCTTGGGCCAAACGTTCCCATTCTTCGTTTTGGTCTGTCAGGATTTTAAAGGCACGGTCATACCCTTCTTGGATAAAGCGTTTCACCTCATCCTCGATCATTTCTTTGGTATTTGCGGATACCGAAAACCCTGCGGTGTTTCCTGAATACCCTTCATGCGCTTCGGAATAGTCGATATTGCCAACTTTATCCGACATCCCCCAACGCAGTACCATCGCACGCGCAAGGCCCGATGCCTGTTGGATATCACCTGCAGGACCGTTAGAGACGTTTTCAGGACCATATTTAATGATCTCTGCCGCCTTGCCTGCCATGGTCATGGCCAGCTTTTCTTCGCACTCTGATTTATGCCAATTCAGGCGATCAATTTCAGGCAACGACACAACCATACCCAATGCGCCACCGCGCGGGATAATGGTCGCCTTATAAACGGGATCACATTGCGGCAGTGCAAGGCCAACAATCGCGTGACCTGCTTCGTGATAGGCGGTTTTTTCCTTTTGATCGGCAGTCAAAACCATGGAACGGCGTTCCGCGCCCATCATCACCTTATCCTTGGCGTTTTCGAAATCGACCATGGTCACAACCGAACGCCCAACGCGCGCCGCCATCAAAGCCGCCTCATTCACAAGGTTGGCCAGATCAGCACCCGAAAATCCAGGTGTTCCACGGGCGATCAATCGCAGATCCACGTCTGGACCCAATGGTGTTTTGCGCGCATGCACGGTTAGGATTTTTTCGCGACCCTTGATGTCTGGGTTTGGCACGGTCACCTGACGGTCAAAACGACCAGGGCGCAACAAGGCAGGATCCAAAACGTCACGACGGTTTGTCGCGGCCAAGATGATCACACCTTCGTTGGCCTCAAAACCGTCCATCTCGACCAACAACTGGTTCAATGTCTGTTCGCGTTCATCGTTTCCACCGCCATAGCCTGCGCCACGGTGACGGCCAACGGCGTCGATTTCGTCGATAAAGACGATACATGGCGCATTCTTTTTCGCCTGTTCGAACATGTCCCGCACACGTGATGCACCTACACCCACGAACATTTCAACAAAATCAGAACCCGAAATGGTAAAGAATGGCACGCCCGCCTCGCCCGCAATGGCGCGTGCAAGCAATGTTTTACCTGTACCCGGAGGACCAACAAGCAAGGCCCCCTTTGGAATTTTTCCGCCCAAGCGGCTAAACTTCTGGGGGTTGCGCAGGAATTCAACGATTTCTTCCAGCTCTTCTTTGGCCTCATCAATACCCGCCACATCATCGAACGTGACACGGCCCTGCTTTTCGGTCAAAAGCTTGGCCTTGGATTTGCCAAAGCCCATTGCGCCACCACGGCCACCGCCCTGCATTCGGTTCATGAAATAAATCCAAACACCAATCAGCAGTAGGAACGGTAGAAGACTGACCAAAAACGCCTGAAGCCCAGAGGTTTCCTGCTGTTCTGCACGAATGGCCACTTCGTTCTGGATCAACAGATCGGTTACATCAGCATCACCTGGACGGATCGCGTAATATTCACGTTTATCGCCGCCAATAAAACTGACTTTTTCGCCATCCAGTGTCACGGCGTCGATCGACCCGTTTTCAACGTTTGCAACAAACTCTGAATAGCTGATTTCGCGGCTTTGCATTCCGCCAGAACCAGAACTGAATACGTTGAATAAAACAACGATCATCAGGAATAGAACCACCCAAAAGGCCAAATTACGGTTATTGCCCAAGGAAACACTCCATTATTAGAATAGCGCTGTGCATAACACAGTTGTTTGGTATGTTAAATAGACATTGGAACGCGGGCTTCAATGCGACGTTATGAAATCAATGAAATTTATTCGCAAATCTTGGATAAATTGACGCTGCGTTGGGTCCAAGGTGGGCGCATAAATCAACTGATCCCCAAAAAATACGGCAGGTTGCACATGCAACGAACGAAAGGGCACAGTTTTGCGCAGATCACTTTCCAATTGCGTTGCCCCATGTTTGCCCAACGCTTGGACGCTGTGCTGCGCTGACAGATCGACGGCCTGCCAACGCCCATCCCACACGGTTTGATCCGCGCTGTCCTGCGTTGCCGCGTATTCACGTGTGATACGTAGGGTGTTTTGGTATGGATAGATCAGGCAC
>JAKMGV010000031.1 GCA_022424725.1 Paracoccaceae bacterium | reverse complement strand
GTCGGCGGCGGGGTGCATCCGGGGGCGGGCATTCCGATGGCAACTCTCTGCGCCGAGCTCGCGGTCGCGGAGATGACAAAGCGCCAAATTTTAACATAGATGTCCCACCCAATGGGTACGCATGGTGGTATGTTGATGGTGTTGACCCAACATCAGGCCGAGCAATCTCGATCATTGCGTTTATCGGATCAGTTTTTTCACCTTGGTATAAATGGTCAGGGCGGCGGGAACCACAGAACAACGTCTGCATAAATGTGGCCACCTATGGTCCTGGCGGGCGCTTTACAATGACGGACCGTGGGCGAAATGCCCTGCGTCAAAGCGAACATTCCTTTACTGTGGGCCCATCATCCTTAGTTTGGGATCCGATCGATCAAACACTAACGATAAACGTGAATGAAATTAGCAGCCCACCAGTCATTTCGCGCGTGCGTGGTAAAATCACCTTGCGGCCAAAATCGATAACAAATGTTGAATTGCCCCTGACACCCTCCGGAACGCATATTTGGCGCCCCTTTGCCCCAACCGCAGACATTGACGTGGACCTAGAAGCCAAAGGTTGGCAATGGAGTGGGCATGGGTATTTTGACGCGAATTTCGGAACCCGCGCACTTGAACAGGATTTCAATTATTGGACATGGGGTCGTTATCCAATATCCACAGGGACACAGTGTTTTTATGATTTGGAGCTGCGCAATGGTGAAACCGCCATGCACGCAATTGATTTTAACCTAGGAGGTGAAGCAACCGAAATATCAACTGCGCCACCTATTAAAAGATTTCGCAATAGTCTGTGGGCCGTGCGCCGCGAAACCAGATGTGATGATAACGCCAGTCCAAAACAAGTTCAAAACCTATTGGATGCGCCATTTTACAATCGTTCAGTTGTTGAAACCCATTTGAACGGCGAAAAAAGTACCGGCGTTTTTGAGGCGCTGGACCTACACAGATTTCGCAATCAAATTATAACCGCCATGCTGGCCGTTCGTGTGCCACGCCGACCAGGTTGGACCTTCAAAGATTAGGTCAATTCAGCATTTAGGCGACACACAGAGCGGTTCAACAGTGCCGCGACACTAACCCACAAAAGGTATGGCACAAACGCAAGCCCTGCGATCCATGAATATTGCCAGAACACAATGACACACAAGGCGACCGCCGCCCAAAGTCCGAAAATGCAATAAAGAGCCAATTTGATTTTCTTCAAACCAAAGAATACTGGCGTCCACAAAGCGTTCAGTGCGATCTGCAACGACCAAAGCGCCAGCGCTGTTCCTGCTCCATCAATCTGAGACAGTCGTGCACCTGCATAGGCCATTAAACCGTAAAGCGTCATCCAAGCGACAGGAAACATCCAGTTTGGTGGTGTCCAACGCGGCTTTTTTAAGTTTTGATACCAATCACCAGGCGGAAATAATCCACCCGTTGATCCAGCCACGAAACACGCTGCCAGAAATATCGCGAAATCAACCCACATTCAGTAGCCCCTTGCACCACGAAACGAGATCACGCACCAATGTTTGATTTATCGTGTTCATGCAACTGCTCCATCACAGAAACAAATCGCTCACTCCATCCCAATTTTGTGCGCTTCTCTATGCCCGCCGCTCGTACCAAGAATTCCGTCTGCGGTAAAGGTGGTGCATAAACGGTTGCAGGCGTTGGCATAAACATACTTACCACAGAATGTGTCGCAGACAGCCCTAATAAACGCAGTTTCGTGGCCTTGGTGGTCCGCGCACGGGCGGAGATATTATCAAATCCATTTGCACGAACACTATTGCCGATAGCAGCATATATGTGACGTGCGGCAAACATTGCGGGTCGCACCTTTGGCGGCAAACAGGCAATGCCCGCCTCTGAACGATGATATAACTCATCGGCGCGCGCCAAAAGTTGACGCGTCATAAGCGCGATTTCAGGCCTAAATGTTGGATCAGACAAAAAATTATCTGGCGAAATACTAGCTGATTCAAACCACTCAAGCGGAAGGTATAAACGCCCCTCTCGCGCATCCTCGCCGACGTCGCGTGAAATGTTCGTCAATTGCATGGCGACACCCAAATCACAGGCCCGCGCCAAAACGCTTGGGTCACGCGCGCGCATAATAACGCACATCATCACACCCACAGCTGACGCAACACGCGCAGAATACGCGACCAGATCGTCAAATGTTTCGTATTTTTTGCCCATTGCGTCCCAAACCAAGCCTTCGATCAATGCCTCGGGCAAAGCGCGCGGCATTTCGAATTCCTCGACCATGTGGGCAAATGCACGGTCCATGGGTCGATTACGTGGTACACCCGAATAAACCTGATCCAAACGATGAACCAAATCTTTGACGGATGCAGATTTATCCGTTTTCAGATCAACTTCATCATCTGCCAATCGACAAAATGCATAAAGTGCCAGACATGGATCACGCACAGCCTTTGGCAACAACAGAGAGGCCGCATGAAACGAAAGGGATCCATGCCGAATTGCCTCTTCGCAATACTTCATATCGCTTTCGTATGTGGCGCTCATGTTCAAACTTTCTCAACCGCGTCAGGGACAAGTTGATTTAAGACCTCTGATGAGGTGACCACACTTGGGATACCCGCCCCTGGATGTGTGCCAGCGCCAACCAAATAAAGGTTTTCGAAATCTTCACTGATGTTATGGGGCCGAAACCAAGCTGATTGAAATATTCTGGGCTCTAACGAAAACCCTGCGCCGTATGGACTTAAATACCGCGATTTAAAATCATCGGGAGTTAATACGTGTTCTGCCGCAATTTTTTCGGAGAAACCAGGCATAACCTGCTCAAGCACTTTGCGCATTTTTTCCTTGTAAACGGCAGTTTCTTGTTGCCAATCCACTGCATCCTCTGCCTTTAAATTTGGGACGGGTGAAAGCGCATAAAAACAATCGTCACCTTTGGGCGCAACTGACGGGTCTGATACCGATGGGCGGTGCAAATAAATCGACATATCATCAGCCAACAAACGTCGATCAAAGATATCCTTTAACAAACCACGATATCGTGGTCCGTTTAATATCGTGTGATGACCTACATCAGACCATTCATCGGATGTACCTCCGGTGCCAAAATACCAAACGAACAAACCCATCGACCATTTTGAGTTTTGTAAACGGCTTTTGTTCCACCGCTTTTTTGTATGTTGACGCAGCATATGGTCATAGGTCTGACCTGGGTCCGCATTTGAAACGACAATGTCTGCGCTGATCTCGCGTCCCGTTTCCAGACGAACACCCGCTACGCGGGTTCCTTTTGTCAGGATTTGATCGACCGTTGTTTCGGGGATGATTTGACCACCCTGATCAATAACAACGCGCCCCATTGCATCCGCCAATTCTTGGACGCCGCCTTGTACGTAATGCACGCCAAATTCTTTTTCCAAATGACTGACAAGAATATACATCGAGGTCACATGCCGCGGATCACCGCCAATGAACAACGGGTGAAACGAAAGCGCCATACGAAAGCGCGGATCTTTTACACGTTTTGCAGCATGTTGATAAACAGATTGATCGGCACGCAAAGCGACAAAGCCAGGCAATTCTTTGACCAAGTCCCACAGTTTATTTAGCGGCCGACGCCCCAATCCTTCAAATCCAAATGTGTACCGTTTTTCACAGTCTTTTAGAAATCTTTGATAGCCTTCAAAATCAGAGGGGAAAACCCGACGAACCTCTGCATCCATATCCTCTTGTGAATCTCTAATTTGGAATTTGGATCCATCTTGCCAACGAATTTCATAATAGGGATCAACTGGCGTAATATTCACGTCGGCATCAAAATCGCGCCCACAATCTGCCCACAAACGTCGAAAAACATCGGGCACCGTCAGGATTGTGGGACCCAAATCAAAGCGATAACCGTTTTTTGCAATCGACGATCCGCGTCCACCCAATCTGTCCAGGCGATCAATGATTGTAACGCGATAGCCCTTTGCACCAAGGCGCATCGCCGCGGATAGCCCACCTAAACCCGCCCCAATCACGATGGCTCTGGGGGCGTTCCTGGGAACAACTGGAATCACTAATTTTGGCTCGGGTGCTGTCATGTCATTTTAACACTACATGTGTCTAATTTAATTTACAACTGTCCCGTTTTGTGTTTCACTAAAAACACCCGATGACCTGGTGCCAAGAATACAATGGTAACACTAAGCCTCTTTCGATTTGAAAAGCCCCACCATAAGCTGTGGGCCTTTGTGATGATGGGTCTTGCAAGGCCCCTCTTAAACTTGATGCCAAATCTTATTTTTTGGAAATTATTGGGGTCTGGAACGGGTGAGGGATTTACCCCAAAACCAAATTGGGGCGTTTACGCGATTTTATGTGTCTGGCAGGAACCTACGAATATCGAAAAAACGTTGAAAGAATCCCGCGTTTTCCGCCGTTACCAAGAAATGGCGGCCGAAAGCGTGACGATACATCTCGAACCCTATGCGACGCGCGGAGCATGGTCGGGGCAAACGCCTTTTCGCGCCAATAACAACAAACGCGACGCTGGGCCTGTCGCTGTGCTGACGCGGGCGACGTTGCGATGGAATGCAATGTTACAATTTTGGAAGCAATCCCCCGCAATCAGTAGCAAGATCGGAATGAACGAGGACGTATTGTTCAAAATTGGTCTTGGCGAAGTACCACTGCGACAGCAGCTCACCTTTTCGATTTGGCCAGACATAAAGCAGATGAGCGAATTTGCCCACCAATCCGATCCCCATCGCAGCGCAATTCAAAAAGTGCGCCAAGGAGACTGGTTTCAAGAAGAGCTGTACGCGCGTTTTAACATCACTGCGATTGATGGTCATTGGTCAGCATTTGGCACAATCCGTAAGAAAGAAGACACAAATGAATAATGCATTTCCTTTTTCTGCCATTGTTGGCCAAAATGACATGAAACTGGCCCTCACCCTCACCGCGATTGATCCAAAAATTGGCGGTGTTCTGGCATTCGGCGATCGCGGAACTGGCAAATCCACAGCGATCCGCGCACTTGCAGATTTGCTGCCAAACGTTGACGTTGTCCATGGCTGTCCTGTGAACTCTGAGCGAATGGACCAAGTGCCAGATTGGGTCAAAACGGCCAAAGATATAGTGATTTCGGCGAAGACGCCCGTCATTGATCTGCCATTAGGCGTAAGTGCGGATCGGGTCACTGGCGCGCTCGATATCGAACGTGCGCTGGTTGATGGCATTAAAGAGTTCCAACCCGGCCTATTGGCCAAGGCAAATCGCGGTTATTTATACATTGATGAAGTCAACCTTTTAGAAGATCACATCGTCGATCTATTGCTGGACGTTGCGCAATCGGGCACCAACACGGTAGAAAAAGAGGGCCTCTCAATAACACACCCATCGCGCTTCATCTTGATTGGGTCGGGCAACCCCGAGGAAGGCGAACTGCGCCCCCAACTTTTGGACCGCTTCGGGCTTTCGGTAGAAGTGCGGACACCACAAACGATCATGGATCGCGTAGATGTCATCAAGCGACGTGATGAATTCGACCGCGATCCTGAAGCATATTGTGACAAGTGGGCTGCGGAAAACGCCAAGGTTCGTAACATCATCTTAGAGGGTCGTGAACGATTGGGCAGCGTCAAGATAAGTGATCAGATGCTGGAAATCTGTGCCGAAATTTGTGTTGCCATGGGTAGCGATGGGTTACGCGGAGAATTAACTCTGCTTAAAACAGCCCGTGCCTTTGCAGCGCTGCAGGGCGATTTGATTGTCCATAATGATCATATCAAACGTATTGCACCCATGGCACTGAGCCATCGACTACGCCGTGATCCTTTGGATGATACTGGATCAACTGTCCGCGTTGAACGAACATTAGATGCTGTTTTGGGGTGATATGTCTGATCAAAAGACATATCTTGCCAACTTGGCACTTCACCTTTGCCAGATGGATCCAAAAACATTCGGTGGCATTGTGTTCAAAACGGGCGCGGGCGCACATATGGATAGGGTACGCATCGCCCTAAGCCACTCACAGTTAGGATCAAAAATCATAAACCCCAGTATGGGCGTATCTGATCTGATCGGCGGGATTGACCCGATTGAAAGCCTTGCGGCTGGAACGCTTATACATAAATCAGGGGTTCTGTCGCGTTCTGGTTGGAACGTTTTGGTTATGGCCGAACGGCTACCTCGGCAATCTGCGGCATTGATGGCTCAGCATATGGACACAAATCACACTGATCCATTTTGTATTTTTGACGAAAGCGAGCCAAACGAAGAAAATCAACTTGGCACACTGAGCGAGCGCATGGCGTTTTTCTTTGATCTAAACGATCTGCGCCACGATGCATTTTCAGTCGATATTGCCTCCATCTCATCAGCTGAAAAAGAGATCCCAACACTTTCCCCCGATCAACAAACAATGATTGTATCTGTTGCATTGCAATTTGGCATATTTTCCTTACGCCCCGTCGCGATGGTTCAGCGCGCCGCACAATATTTGTGCCTGTTGGATGGACGAGATGCAGTTTCTCAGGATGATATAGATACGGCATCGCAACTTATCTATGCGCATCGGGCCATTAGCATACCCGCGGAGGAAGAGAATGCAAATCAGCAAAACGACCCCCCCGAACCAACTGACTCCAGTAATTCGAGTGCAAAAAATGACACTCTAGAATTGCCAGAAGACTTGGTCATTGAGGCGGTCAAAGCCATATTGCCAAAAGATATCCTAAATAAGATCACAGCAGAGAAAAGCGCCAGGGTGAGATTCAATGGGGACGGCTTTGGACTTACCCAAAAATCTGCACTTCGCGGACGCCCTCTTCCCGCGCTCATCGGGCGGCCAAACGACCAAGCACGGATCGATATTTTATCAAGCTTACGTACCGCTGCGCCCTGGCAAAAGCTGCGCAAATCGCAGTCACCTGATGATGCACGCATTGCCATTTTCCCAAGTGACCTGCACATTCAAAGGTTCCAAAATCGGTCCGAACGTGTGGTTATATTCTCTGTCGACGCATCTGGTTCTGCCGCCATGAACCGTTTGGGAGAGGCCAAGGGCGCCGTTGAATTGATGTTAGCACAAGCGTATTCGAAACGCGATTACGTGGCTTTGATCGGATTCCGAGATGGGCGTGCGGATATCTTACTTCCCCCGACAAGGTCACTTGTGCAGGCGAAAAAAAATCTGTCCGCACTTGCCGCAGGTGGCGGAACTCCGCTGGCAATGGGAATGAACAGCGCATTGAACCTGGCCACACTTGTGCGCAGAAGCGGTAAATTACCAAGCATGGCCTTTTTGACAGATGGGAAAGGAAATATTGATTTAGAAGGGCAACCAGGACGTCAACAAGCGATGAGCGATGCAGCACAAATAGCAGAGATGGGTCGAACATTGAATGTTCCTGCGATCTTTATTGATTGTGGACGACGCGGAAACCCCGAATTGGCGAATATCGCAGAAAAAATGGGTGGCGAGTATTTGTGCCTACCTCGCGCAAATGCACAGGCAATTTCGGCTTTGGCGCAATCGCATTTGGAATAACCATGAACGACCGCATTCCAAACTGGTGGCCAAATAAATCCGCTTCACGGTTTCTAACCGTGCGCGAATATAAGTGGCATTTTCAAATAATTGGCGCGGGAAAGCCCAGTGTTTTATTCATCCACGGTACAGGTGCATCAACACATAGTTGGGCGCCATTGATCCATCAACTAAGTGAACGTTGCCGAATTTTAGCGATAGATCTGCCTGGTCATGGATTTTCAAGCGTGCCGCGCTTTGGTCGCAGCACTCTAGAAGCCATAACTGATGGCGTTGCCCACTTATTGAACCAGTTAGATATTGTCCCGACGCATATTGTTGGTCATTCCGCAGGTGCGGCAATTGCCGTCCAGCTTGGCGCGCGTACCCACGTCAAAACCCCAGTGACCTGTATCAATGCCGCATTCGGCAATTTTTCGGGAATGGCAGGAATAATGTTTCCATATATCGCCAAGCTAGCCGCGATTGCGCCTTTCTCATCCAGCTTTATCGCGCAAATGGCCCAAGATACGGCCCGCGTTGGGAAACTTATGGACGGTACAGGTTCAAAGTTGTCCACCGATCAACTGCGCGGTTATCAGTTTTTGTTCCAACGAAAACAGCATGTCCAAGGAACGCTTCAATTGATGGCCGATTGGAATTTAGACAGTTTTTTATCAAAACTCACACTCGTCCAAAACCCTATTCAGTTCGTCACTGGTGCGAATGACAAAACCGTACCATCATCCGTGTCTCAGGAATGGGCAAAACGGATCGCATCTGCCGAATTTATAGCGTTTGGGGGGTATGGGCACCTTATTCACGAAGAAACCCCCGAGACCATAGCGCCATTGATCACTCGGGGGCTTTGAAAATTTTAGAAACTGATTTAGTTGCCCAGCGTTGCTAGGTACGCAATCACATTCGCACGATCTTTTTCTTTCTTCAGACCAGCGAAGGACATTTTTGTACCTTTCAGGTATTTCTTTGGCTTGGTCAGGAAACCGTCCAATGTTTCGGCATCCCATACCAAACCCGATCCAGCCATCGCCTTGGAATATTTGTAGCCTTCTACGCTGCCCGCTGCACGACCAACAACACCGTACATGCTTGGGCCTGTTTTATTCTTGCCCTCCTCTACAGCATGACATGCTTTGCATTTTTTAAACACTTTTTCACCCTTGGCGGCGTCGCCAGCAGAGTGACTTCCACTAAGAGCGCTGCTTGCAACAATGCATAGCGCTGCAGTGATCTTTGCAGTTTTCAACATGGTATTCTCCTTATTCGATGCAATAGAGCTAGTTCACGCACACCAAAGTCAAGAGAACGCGATTAAGCAACCGCATGCGATATCGCGCATTGTTTCCAAAGGATCGTAAGCGCATGAATTAAATGATCAATATCTGCATCGGTGTGTAACGGTGATGGAGTAAAGCGCAAGCGTTCAGTTCCCTTTGGAACGGTCGGATAATTGATTGGTTGAACATAAATTCCGTAGTCTTGCATCAGAATGTCCGCCAATTGACGACACTTAACAGGATCTTTGATCATCACAGGGATAATATGTGATGGATTTTCCAAGTGTGGGATGCCCGCCCTGTCCAAACCAGAGCGCAATTTTGCAACCTGACGGCGCTGTTTTGCACGTTCCATTTCAGACACTTTCAAATGCGCAATCGATGCACGAGCACCAGCGGCAACCGCAGGTGGAAGGGCCGTTGTAAAGATAAAGCCGCTGGCGAAGGAACGTATGAAATCACAAAGCTCATTTGAACCCGTGATATATCCCCCCATAACACCATAGGCCTTGCCAAGTGTGCCCTCGATTAGGGTGATACGATCTGACAAACCACACTCCTCTGAAACACCGCCGCCGCGTGGTCCGTATAATCCGACCGCATGCACTTCATCCAAATACGTCATGGCGCCGTGTTTCTCGGCGACTTCAACAATTTCTTCCATTGGACAAATATCACCATCCATAGAATAGACAGATTCAAACGCCACAATCTTGGGACGCGACGGATCGATAGAAGCAAGCTTTCTATCCAAATCCTCTGGATCGTTATGTTTCCAGATCATCTTTTCGGCGCGGGAATGGCGGACACCTTCGATCATGCTGGCGTGGTTCAATGCATCCGACAAAATCACCGCGTTCGGCAATTTGGATCCCAGCGTGCTAAGTGCGGCCCAATTCGATACATATCCCGATGTGAACAATAGAGCATTTTCTTTGCCATGCAGATCGGCAAGTTCGCGTTCCAACAATAAGTGATGATGATTTGTACCAGATATATTGCGCGTCCCGCCCGCCCCACAGCCACAGCTATCAATCACATCTTTCATAGCGTTGCGCACGACAGGGTGCTGTCCCATGCCCAAATAATCGTTCGAACACCATACTGTCACTTCATCTGGGGCGTCTGGATCATGACTTTTCGCTCTGGGAAAGGATCCACATTGACGTTCTAATTCGGCAAAAATCCGATAGTTTCCTTCGCTTTTCAAACGATCTAACTGTTCGGTGAATAATGCATCATAGTCCATGGTAGTCCTTTCGACAGATGTCTTGTCTGTTCTTGTTATCGGGAAGCATCCAACGCCATAGGCGGGCGTCGGGAACGGGTAAAACCATCACCCAATGTTCAACCAATGCCATTGCGGTCATCGTCGCAAGCAACGTGAAGCCAATGATATCAGGTGCATCGGAAAACGCATAAATTCGCTCGATCCAGCAGGCCAAAGCGAATGTCAAAAGCGTGACCGAGATTGGAAAAAACCAATTTAGCGCCGCAATTTTAAAGTGGCTTTTTAGGTGATCAAGCGCTTGTGGAACGAATTCCAAATTTATCCGCGGTACGCCAAAAAATAAATTCAATTTTGCAAACACGCGGGCTGCATAAAGAACGATAAACGTCCACATGCCGAATGTATTTTCCGCACCCCAACACAGTTTCAAAACCACCAGTAGCGAGATCACGAGTAAAATTTCATGATACGCAAGCGTACCCCAAGCGCGAATAAACCGTTCGAACGGCATCAACACCCGCGGACAATCCGTGGTATTTGGTCCGGTGATGATGCCCGTCAAAAACGCAAATTCAATCCACCCCCAAATTGCCAGTGCAGAGAAGAAAGCAAGGTAAACTGATTGCACATCGCTCGTAAACGACGTGTACCATAATCCACCAAACCCAAACACAAAGAATGGCGAAACGGCCGTTGTTACCCTGGCCCTAAAACCAATGCTATTGCGATCACATAGGCGCACAGCCAACAGTATTGCGCCAGTGAAAAACCACCAGCTGAATACCGCAACAAGGCACGCTATGATGATCGGGTTGGACATTAATACGCGGGCTCCAATCGTGTCTTGGCAGGGACTGCATGTTTTTTAGATGGAATGGTGAACAGACTCACGAATGCCAAACCTGCACGGATACTGGCACCCAGTTGTGCCACCTTGCGTCCCTGCTTTTTGGCATCTGCCAAGTCGACGTTGGCCTTTTGCAAACGTTTAAGGCCCGCTTCCCAACGTGGATTATCAATATCCAGTGTGATCGGGAAAATTTGTTCGCTAAGCTTGGACGTTTTGGTGAATACCTCATGTGCATACCAATCCGTGTCCACACCCAACGCTTCATGAAACGCGGGTCGCTGATGATCGCGGATGTACATGGTTGCATAAACAGCCGTTAAAAAGAATTTGATCCACAAAACATTCACACCACGCGTTAGTTTGGGATCACTCTTCATCAACAGTGCGAAAGCTTCGCCATGCGCGAATTCGTCATTGCACCACTCTTCAAACCATTTGAAAATTGGATGGAAACGATATTGTGGGTTTTGTTCTAGATGGCGGAAAATTGTGATGTAGCGGGCATAGCCGATTTTTTCCGACAGATAAGTTGCATAGTAGATGAACTTTGGGCGGAAATAGGTGTACTTCTTTTTCTGGGTCAAAAACCCAAGGTTCACCGCAACGCCAGCTTCGCGCAGGGCATCATTAATAAACCCCGCATGACGTGCTTCATCGCGCGCCATAAGTTGAAATAACTGTGTGATTTCCTCATTCGATCCGCGGCGCTTCATTTCTTTGTACAAAACGCATCCAGAAAATTCAGCAGTACAAGAACTGATCAAGAAATCGATGAACTCTTTCTTCAACTGCGGATCCATGCCGTCCCAGTCCACTTCATCCCAATCTGCGTTTTTCTTAAAGTGTCCTTTGTTTGGATCACTGACCATGCGGTCGATTAATGGATCCCATTCGTCTCGAATGTGCGACACATCGATTGCATCCAATTCGTCAAAATCAGTGGTGTAAAAACGCGGGGTAAGCAGCGTGTCCTGCATCGCGATTTCTGTCGCCATATCGCTGTCGATCGTTTCTTGAATCGCCAGTGCTTCTTCTGCGGTTGTTGCGTCTGCTGAATGCATATTCATAACGTCACCTCCTCTGAGAACGAAAATTCGCAAAGCTCCATCACTTCCAGATCACCTGTCGCTTTGGTCCAGAGGCGTTCAATTGTACTCGCGCGAAGTATGATTGCGTCGCGCTCCTCTGTTACAATTTCACCGAATGGGGCCATAATCTCTGGCCCCTGAACTTGGACCTCGTCACCAGGGTGGATCACTGCACCGTTGTTAAAGCGCACATGCGCATGCAGACTTTCAAACTTGTGACTGATCTCAACAGTGCAAGGTGTATGTTCTTTGGTTCGCGTGAAAAATCCCATCTCAGTTTCCTTTCGTTGCTTTGGCTAGAAGCGTGGCAAAGGCGCGCGCGTTGTCCGCGCCAAATCCCATCAAATCCGCTTGCCATTCGGTTTGAGGGTCAAAAACAGACAGGCGATTATTTTCGCGCCATCTGATAATCACGGGCGCATCAATCGGCGCACCAATTTTCATACGTTCACGTTCAATGACACGCGCAACGCCAGACACAAATCCACCTTTATCGCCATCCCAATCCGCAAGTATTTCACCATGCGCATTAAAAACTTGAACCGCACCTGTTTGATCAGTCGAAATGGAAATTTGCGCCTCGGCAACAATTTCTGCGTTAGGCGGGATTGCAGATTTTTGCATGCCAGAAAATTGGAACGCGGTTACAGCGATTAACACAAGGACGACCATCGCAAACATCGCCCGCAAGGCGTTGGTTAATACTGGGTCTTCCTCTTTTTTGTGCGGGATATGGATGTCACTCATCGTTCAACCCCTCACACCACTGCGCCCAATTCAGGCGAATTGGGTTGTTCTTTGTTTTCCACCTCAACAATGCGGGCCTTGGCCGCTTTTGCCAAAATTTGCGCCACTGATTGAACATCCGGAATGGCTCTTAGGGTTGGCTCAGGTTTGCTGATTTTCCATGACCGAATATGTGGCCACAGCACCAAATACGAAAACTTTGAGTCCCCTTTTGTTTGTAACGCAATATTCCCGCTACCAGCTTTACCAACAGAAACGGCGGCATTTTCAACCTGGGTGTAGGGTATGTTCAGTGTGACTGTTAATGCCGCGCCAATACGCATCGCGACGCGACGGTTTGTGATTGTGTAAACCGTCGCGCGCGCTTGGATAAAACCAACGAGCATTAATAATGAAACAACGATCAAGGTCATAATGACAAATGGCAGGGTCATAATGATCGCACGTTCAAATGATAGAACATCGATCACCGTGATAAAGCGCCACGCGGTTAAGACCGCGAAATAGGCAACAACCCACCAAAGGTTAAGTGACTCGACCGTTAATCGAAACCAATTTGGACGCCCTTGCCACAAGATGACTTCGCCCCGTGGTGGTAACTCGGGCAAACCATTGATTGGTTCAGCTGCAAAATCATCGTGTGACATAAACGTATCCTTCTTAGTTTAAAGTTGCGGCTCTAGTCGCGCCGCTGAGGCATAAAGCGTTCCGCCTGCGTAATAGGCAGAGATCTTTTCCTCTTCGAGCATGGTAATTTGATTTTCAGAGCGATGTGCAGGGACATCGTTAAAATGCTCTGCAAAAATCGACTTAATAACCACGCGGTTAGAATGGATGCGGGCCATTGTCATGGGCACCAAACGTGTCCCATTGCCCAGTGCGGGTTCCAATTCCAGTTCAAGATAACGGACCAGCTGTTCTGGTTCGTCCACCCACATATCGTTGATCATGCCAACGATTTTTCCGTCACCTGCAACAACCGGCAATCCACGTGGATCACGGCCAGCCGCAACAAAGAATTTTTCGCTGCGTGACATAGGAATGATTTTCGGATGTCCATGCGCATCTAGTTCAGCAACATCGCGACGTGCCGCCCAAGATGCAGGACCAACACCGTCTTTCATCGGATCACCAGTTGGTTCAAACGGATACCCATTTGCCTGGTTGGTTTGGCGCAGTGCCACATCGCGGCGTTCACCATCATTGTTCGGGAATGTTACTTCACCGCGACCATGAGATAATTTGAAAGTTTTGGGATCAGGTAATGGAAACGGACCTTGGTTCGC
>JAKMGV010000124.1 GCA_022424725.1 Paracoccaceae bacterium | reverse complement strand
CTGCCGCGTTTTGAAAAATCTGCATGCCCCAGTTCAGATTACTGACTGAGCAGCGATCACCCTGCATCACCACATCTGCCCCCGTGATCCAGCCAAGGAAACCGCAGCCCACCAAATCCTTGGGCGTAAGCAATAATAGCAAGATAAGCAATATTGGCAACGCGATTTGACAGAGGTGCAGCAGCTCTGTGCGTGAAATGCGCATATCTTCGGTAAATTCGCCGAATGCTTCGATCCCCTGTTTGCGCGATTGGAACGACGCGGTAAGGAACAGGCACAGGAAATAGGCCAGCGCCGGCAAGGCTGCGGCGATAATCACCTCGCGATATGGCACCGCCGTCATTGCAGCCAAAACAAAGGCTGCAACGCCCATCACAGGGGGCATGATTGATCCGCCCGAGGATGCGGCCGCCTCCATCCCGCCTGCAAATACCTTGGAAAATCCGCGCTTGATCATCATTGGGATCGTCAACACCCCTGTGGACAATACGTTCACAACGGGTCCCCCCGAAATGGTGCCAAACATGGCCGAACTGACGATGGCCGCATGTGCAGGTCCACCGCGCAGGTTGCGCGTCCAACGGAAGGCAAGTTTGATTAAAACCTTTCCGCCCGCAGATTTACCAAAGAGCGATCCCAAAATGATGTAGGGGAACACCACATTCATAATCACATTCATAAAGCGCCCCAAGAGGCCCGATGCGTTGTTGACCAAGGCATCATGGACATTGGGAACGCCATCAAGAAAGGTGCGCGGTTCCCCACCAAGTTTTGTGACAAAATATTTATTGATCCCATCGGGTCCATAAAAGTACCAAACCATTACAGTGGCGATTGTATAGCTGGCAATTAAGATCGACACCAAGACCAACGGCAGGCCCCAGACCTTAATGTTATAGCCCAAGAAAATCACAATCGCGATGCCCACAATGGCAACCAACCACACACCCGTGGTTTGAACGCATTTAGGGTCTTCGACTGTGTCAGGGATGGGCAACCCCATGGTTTCTGCAAACTCAACCTCGGCCTTTAGGGTTTCGGCCATGATACGGGCGCGTTCCCCCGTCACCGCATCAATCAAACACACGCTGTCGATTTCAATGAGATAGGTCAGAGAAATTGCAAAGGCCGCAAGCACCAAGGCCCCATCCATAAAGGCACCAAATGCGGCACGGCTTGTTCCCCGCCATGTGCGCCACATGGAATGTTTCAGCGCAACCACCACCATCATTAAAAAGAATACAATGGGATAAAACCATTCAGTCGAAAAGGACCGTGTTTTCAAATCATCAACACCTGTGATCCCGCGCCACAACGCGTCCCAACCTGGGATTAAGGGCGTGCTATTGATCAACCCGATGAAAATGAAAATCAATGCAAGGATATAAACGGCACGGTTTGGAAAAACCGACGCACGGGGTTCGACCGTTTCTGTATCAGACATGGTTTACCTGTATGTTCGCTGAGCGCCTTCAGACGAAAAACGGGCACCAAATGGATGCCCATTTTTGGATTTAAATATTAGTCTGCAGCAATCGCGCAGTCATCCAACGCATACCCTGCCTCTCGCCATGCGCGAGCTGCAGCAACGTGATATTTAATTGGATTAGCACCGCACATGCCTTGCATAGGGAAATCGTACCCTACAGTAGTTCCATATGGCGCCTTAGACATCAAACTATCCAGTGTTTTGATGTACCCAGATACTAGGTCATAAACCAACGCGTCGTCCATATTTTTATGGACTACATTTCCGCCAATAGTAGCGAAGGCGCGAAACGTATCGTCTTCCGAGATAAACGTCCAATCTTCTCCCATTATTGCTTTTATATCCGCTACAGGAGCTGTCCAATCAGCACTTCCGGGAGCCTTCATGTACTTTTGCATCGCTTCACCTTCATAAACTGCTTTTGGCATAGACCACCCAGTCATTTTCCCTGCAGCGCTGGGAATTGTTAGACGTGGACTCGGAAACAGCTCCGGCAAAACGACAGCATCTGGTTCACCACTACTTATCAATGTTGCGCCCTGACCCCAATTTGTCTGTAAACCTTCGTAGTCGTCACCCTCTTTCAAGCCAGCTACGATTTGAATCATACTACGCGCATTGGTTAAAGCTCCGCCTCTTGGCGGCCCATTATAAATTTTGCGGCCTTTCAGATCATCCCATCCACCGATGTTCTTGGAATCGTATGCAAACAGGAAGAAAATACCAAGCACGAAAGGATTTATTGCTCTCAAATTGCCTGCTAGTTCAGAACCTTTTTCGGCACCCAATGAGCCATAAGGACCCACACCTCGGTTCATCAAGAATGGTAAAATATATGGAGTTCCAGCGATATCTGTTTTACCCTCGGCAACATTTTGTATTGAATTTGTCAGTGTTTGACCATCGGCTAGCTGGATATTTGCTATACCCATGGTTCCGGCTATCTCAGTCATGTGTGCCAGCGAAAGGTGCGTCGCACCACCGGGGCTAGCCGTCTCAGCTGTGAGATTTGTGTCAGCAAATGATGCTGCGGCCATGGTCGCAATGCCGAGCGTTGCGACAAATTTCGTTAGACGTGTCATAGATACCTCCCATATCACAAACGTATTTTAAACCAAGTATTCGTTCATGTTTTTATTCTTGGTTGACACTTCAACTATGCGTATCTGATTCTATAAAACAAGAAAAAATCAGTTTGGAAGAAACGGATTTAAATTTGATGAGCCAATGTAGCGATGCGTGATCATGCGATATGACCCGAAATTAAATAGTCGGATTGGACAGGCAGTTCGGTGTCATGGCTCCCCAATAATTTCGGAACAAACTCATGGTGGCGCAGATCTCAGCGATCTTGGCAAGGACCCCCTTTCTAACATCAACGGTCCGAGCGTTCTTCGTGTGCCAGAGTGGGTCGCCGATCGGCTGGGCAAGTATTACCTGTACTTCGCCCATCACAAGGGCACATCCATTCGTCTTGCCTATGCTGATCAAATAATTGGGCCGTGGTTTATTCACCCACAGCCCGTTTTGACATTGGAACAAAGTCTTTTTGTGACCGAGGATCTAGACCCAAAGTCACGTAGCTATTGGGTAAATGGACCGGATTATTTGTATGCCCATATCGCATCCCCCGATGTGCATGTGGATCAACACGCAAAACGGATATTGATTTTCTTTCATGGTCTTTTGCCCGATGGAGATCAACAAACACGCTTAGCCATATCTGAAAATGGGCGATGCTTTTCGGCAGCGCCCCCTCTCCTCGGGCCATCATACCTGCGTGCATTTCAGTGGCGTGAGCGTTGGTATTCTACGCATCTTTGGGGTGATATGGGGATATTTGAGTCCTTTTCCATCGCACCAAAAACATTCCAGCATAACACTCTGCCTTCTCAGATATCGGGTGCACCGCTGGCAAAAATTCGGCATGGTCACATCTGTCAGGTTGGGGATCACATGCATTTTGTATTTTCGCGTGTTGGTGACACACCAGAGTGCATTTTACATTGCCGAATTGCATTGTCTGAAGACCCGCAAGATTGGCGATTTGGTCCCGTCACCAAACTTCTGAGCCCAGACGAACCATGGGAAGGATTTGGAAGAGACCCCGTAAAATCAGCAGAAGGAAGCGCACGGGGGTGGATGCCAGAATTGCGGGATCCTTGCCTATTTTACGACGACGGGCACCTTTGGCTACTTTACAGCGGCGGTGGCGAACGTGGGATCGGGCTGGCAGCGGTGATCGATTATTGATCGCCGTTTGCGTTTAATAGTTCATCTAACCATGCCTTCACATCTGTCGTGTTCTCACCCAGCTTTGGTGCATTTGACGACGGCGCATAATAGGCCGCGCCGCCCAAACGAAACGGCACTGTTGGCACCTGAACGCCGTCATCGGTTGTTTGCACAAATCCGCGCGTCACAACCTGATCGGATGCCAAGGCCTCGGGCAGGCTACGCAATCGTGCAGCGGGGACACCGTTTTGCTGAAGGATGGTTTCCCACTCTACCGCGTCTTTCTGCAACAACTTGCACTCAATTTCCGTGACAAGTTCGGCTGCGTTTTTTTTGCGCGCTTCAGGTTTGGAAAACCGTGGATCATCCAACCAATGATCACAATCCAACGAACGCGCTAAACTTTGAAAATGGGCTTCTTCATTCACGCCAAGTGAAATGACACCTGTGCGACAAGGAAAACTCCCCGCGCCGGGGGAACGTGAATTGGCCAAATTGCCACGACGCTTTGGCGCATTTCCTGTTTTCAGGTAATCCGTGATTGTCGAACTCATCAATGACAGACCCGTTTCCAGCATGGATACATCAACGAACGTCCCCTTGCCCGTTTTGCTGCGTTCAAAGAGCGCTGCGGAAATCGCAAAACTTGCGGCCATTGCGGTTCCGTAATCCAAAACAGGCGCCCCTGCTCGCATCGGGCCACTTTCTGCTGTGCCTGTTGCGTCCATCAATCCGCAACTGGCCTGAATATTCACGTCATAGGCAGAGGTGTTTTCCTGTGGGCCACCTCGACCATAACCCGTCATTGCACAATGGATCAGATGCGGAAATTTTTGCGACAGCCGCGCCTCATCCAATCCCAACCGCGTCATCGTTTCGGGACGGTGGTTTTCAACAAATACATCCGCAACCGACAGCAACCCCAACATGGTTTCAAAATCTGCCTCATCCCCCAAATCCAGCGCAATTGATCGCTTACCCGCCCCTTGCGTTAGATAGGCAGTGCTCATCCCCCGACTCGCGCCAATTGTATCTGTACCGCCGCGATGACGAATTGCGTCACCTTTTGTTGACGTTTCAACCTTTATGACCGTCGCGCCCAGCAATCCAAGGTAATAACTGCAGGCTGGTCCAGCCAAAACATGTGTAAAATCAACGACAATCAGGCCTGAAAATGGGTGTGTTTGGGACATTTTGTCTATTATTTTCACTTTCTGGAAAATCAAGAGTTTACAGCAAACTTCTTTTGGGTTTGTGTGTTCTCCACCAAATGGGAGGTATAAATGACAATTATCAACAAAGTGGCAGCTGGTCTAGCTGCATTGACGACAATGGCGGGCACCGCTGCACTTGCTGATTACCCAAGCAAGCCAATCAAAATTATGGTTGGTTTCTCTGCGGGTGGTGGTACAGACACAACTGCACGTGGTTTCGCATCTTACATGCACGAAGCACCAAGCATGAATGGCATGCCAGCCTACATCGTGAACCTACCAGGCGCATCTGGTCAGAAAGCGGCGAAGCAGGTTTTGGAAGAAGATCGTGATGGTCACACACTTTACATGATCAACATCGGCACATTCATCGCAGGTGAATTGGCAAAAGGCGAAGAGCGCCCCTACCACGTGCCAGATGATTTCGTAAACTTGGGCTGTGCATCACAGCTTGTAACATCATTGCAGGTTCACACATCAAACTCTGCAACAACAATGCAGGAATTCATTGACAACGCAAAAGCGTCTGGCGAAGAAATCACATGGGGCACATCAGGCGCGGCAACAATGCACGCAACGATTGGACACA
>JAKMGV010000123.1 GCA_022424725.1 Paracoccaceae bacterium | reverse complement strand
GCGCTTTGCGTATTTGTTTTCAGGCGGTGGCTCTCAATACGGACATTGGGCAGGAAATAGGCGTTATCCGCGTGCAACATCGCACGATCCGCAACGGGCAGAGATAAATCCTGCGCCCATCCGCAACGGGCATAATGGACCACATCAAGTGCAGTGATTTTATTGTGTTGATCAACACCCGCCCGATACGTGATACGGAAATCATGGCGTTTGCCTGTGATTAACATGTCGTCGTCGCGGTCATAACGCATTTTGCAGGGTTTGTTCGTGCGACGTGCCGCAATGGCGCAAGCCACGGCCAATGCATTGCCCTGACTTTCCTTACCGCCAAAACCGCCGCCCATTCTGCGCACTTCGACGCGTACGTTGTGAAATTGCACGCCAAGTGCTTCGGCAACTTTATGTTGCACTTCTGTAGGATGCTGGGTCGATGAATGCACAACCATTTCATCGTCTTCTTGGGGAAGGGCAAGTGCGGCTTGCCCCTCAAGATAGAAGTGTTCTTGTCCACCAATTTCAATCGATCCTTCAACAATCTTGGTGGCCTGTTCATAGCCGCGCTTTAGATCCCCGCGGTTCCAGATGCGGGGGCCTTCCTCAAACCGTGAATGCGCGGCAAGGGCATCTTCAATGCTAAGGATTGGGGTGTCTTGTTGATAGGAAATTTTGGCGCGGGTCACGGCTTTGCGCGCTTGGATATGTGATTTGGCAATCACAAGGAAGATCGGCTGACCCAGATAATGGATCGTCCCATCCGACAGCAATGGTTCATCATGAATGCTGGGTGACACGTCATTCGCATGAATAAGGCCGCTGGCTTGAAGAACATCAATCACACCGTCTGAGTTTCTGACGGTTGTCAGGTCCACTTCCAAAATACTTCCCCGCGCGATTGTGGATGTTCCAAAGCACAGGTGCAAACAATTATCAGGAACAGGCAAATCATCGATATAACGTGCGCTGCCACTGACATGTAATTTTGCTGCGTCATGTGGGAGAGGTTTATTCACACTCATGCGGACACCTTTTGAATTTCCGTGGGGTTGTCCGACAGATCGTGGAAATACCGCGTTAATAGATTCCGCGCGACGGATAACCGATAGTCCGCTGATGCCCGCATATCTGTCAGCGGTGTGAAGTCTTGTGACCACTGGTCATGACAGGCATTTATCGTATTCAAATCCCATTTTTGTCCTGTCAGACAGGCCTCTACGTGATCTGCCCGTTTTGGTATTCCCGCCATACCGCCAAAGGTAATGCGCGCGTTTTGAATCACACCATCCGTGATATGCAGATTGAACGCCCCACAAACGGCCGAGATATCTTGATCAAGACGTTTTGAAATTTTGTAGCACCGCAGATTGTGTTGATCCTTAGGGACGAGGATTGATTGGATGAATTCACCGCGCTGCAATTCTTGTTGACCGTAAGTGATGAAGAAATCCTGCAGATCAATGGTTCTTGTCGCGTCCTTTTTGCGAAGGACCAGTTTCGCACCCATGGCAATCAACGCGGGCGGGCTATCGCCAATCGGGGAGCCGTTTGCGATATTGCCGCCCAGGGTTGCAGAATTTCGAACCTGCGTGGATGCGTATCGCGTCAGCAATGGCGTAAGGCTTGGCTGTGCATGAACGCTCCACACGCGCATTTGTTCGATGGTGACATTGGCCCCAAACTCCCAATGATTGGCGCGTTCCGCAATATGTTCCATTTCCGTGATGTTGTGGATAAAGGCCATTGGCGCGATGTCGCGCAAATCCTTATTTATCCATAACCCAACATCTGTCGCGCCCGCGATCAATGTTGTTTCGGGATCTTCGGCTAGAATATCTGCCAATTCATCAGTTGTTGTGGGGAGTTTTGCATCCACAGACTGCGCAAGCGTCCGTAGATCGCTTTGATCGTCGTGAAACCACTTTGGCGCTTTCGTTCCTTCACACGCCTGTGCCGCGCGAAAAAAGGGTGCATATCCTGTGCAGCGACAAAGATTGCCCGCCAATGTCACATCGTGATCGGTGTCATTATTAATCTGTGCTGCAACCATCGAAGTGACAAATCCAGGCGTGCAAAATCCACATTGACTGCCGTGATGGTCGATCATGCATTGTTGCGCGGGGTGTGGGGCATCATGTGATGAAATACCTTCAATCGTTCGCAATGCTTTATTTGCGATCTGGGGCAAAAATAAAATGCATGCGTTGACCGCGCGTGCACCGTTTTCGTCGATCACGATCACTGTGCACGCGCCACAATCGCCTTCATTGCACCCCTCTTTTGTTCCGATCATGCGTTTATTTATGCGCAACCAATCCAACACGGATGTCGTGTGTTCAACATCCTCAATGACTTGGGGCTCTCCATTCAGAAGAAACGATAATTTCATGAAACTTTTGCACCGCGGTACCGAATGCTCATTATAATCCCACCTTCGATGCGGCGTAGAAAGTAGGAAGCCATTAATAGGACATTAAGCCCGAGGGATAGTTTTTGGCAACAATTTTCTATTGCCGCTGGTGTCATTGGATCACTATAACCGTGGGACGACAGGTTTTATTCAGCGTAAGGCAACTTTGTTCAGCATGTCCCGGTTCATTCATTTACGCGTTCACACGGAATATTCGCTGCTTGAGGGCGCAATGCGTTTAAAAAAGCTGGCGGGTGTCTGCGCGGATATGGAAATGCCTGCGGTTGCAGTGACAGATACAAATAACCTTTTCGCCGCGCTTGAGTTTTCGATCTACGCGGCGGATGCGGGTGTGCAACCCATTATCGGATGTCAATTCGACCTTGCCTTCGAAGATCCCCCAGCACCAGATAAACCAGCACCGTTGGCCCCTATTGTTTTGTTGGCACAAAGCGAAGTTGGGTACGAAAACCTGATGAAGCTGAACAGTTGCCTTTATGTCGATAAAGGTGGCGCGTTACCTCAAATCACCTTTGAACAACTGACCCAGCATTCAGAAGATGTCATTTGCCTGACGGGTGGTGCGCTGGGACCTATTGGTGAAATTCTGCAACGTGGCGCCCGCGCAGCGGCCAAGGCCAAGTTGCAGCAGTTTTTGGATATCTTCCAAGATCGCTTGTACGTCGAGCTACAGCGCCATCCAGGTGAAAATGGGCTGCCCGAAGCCGAGCAAGCGACCGAGCGTGGTTTTATTGAACTGGCCTATGAAATGGATATTCCATTGGTCGCAACCAATGACGTTTATTTTCCAAATTCAAAGATGTACGAAGCGCATGACGCGCTGATTTGTATTGCAGAAGGCGCCTATGTCGATCAACAAACGCCGCGCCGTCGTCTAACAGCGCAGCACTACTTTAAATCGCCCCAAGAAATGGCAACGCTCTTCGCGGATTTGCCGGAGGCGTTGGAAAATACAGTCGAAATTGCCCAACGCTGCGCGTTTATGGCCTATCGTCGTGATCCAATTCTACCAAAATTTGCTGAGGATGAGGTCCAAGAATTGCGCCGTCAGGCCAAAGCGGGATTGGAAAATCGATTGGCCGTTATTCCCCATGCGACCAGTGTTGAGGAATATGAAAAACGCCTGGAATTTGAACTGGATATCATCGAGGGCATGGGGTTCCCTGGGTATTTCCTAATTGTTGCGGACTTTATCAAATGGGCAAAGGATCACGACATTCCCGTGGGTCCGGGCCGTGGTTCGGGTGCGGGTTCGTTGGTTGCCTATGCACTGACGATCACGGATTTGGATCCCTTGCGTTATTCGCTTTTGTTCGAACGGTTTCTAAACCCTGAACGGGTTTCAATGCCGGACTTTGACATCGACTTCTGCATGGACCGCCGAGAAGAGGTAATCCAATACGTTCAGGAAAAATATGGCCGCGATAAAGTGGCCCAAATTATCACCTTTGGTGCGCTTTTATCCAAGGCCGCAGTGCGTGACATTGGGCGTGTTTTGCAAATGCCCTATGGCCAAGTTGACCGCCTGTCAAAAATGATCCCCGTTGAGGGTGTCAAACCTGTAAGCATTGAAAAAGCCCTGCAGGATGAGCCAAGGCTGAAAGAGGAAGCAAAATCAGAGGAGGTTGTTGATCGTCTGTTGACCTATGGTCAGCAGGTCGAAGGATTGCTGAGAAATGCATCGACGCACGCGGCGGGTGTTGTGATCGGTGACAGACCGCTTGATGCACTGGTACCTCTTTACCAAGATCCGCGATCTGACATGCCAGCCACACAATTCAACATGAAATGGGTGGAACAGGCAGGGTTGGTTAAATTCGACTTTCTTGGGTTGAAAACCCTAACCGTCATTCAAAACGCCGTTGATTTGATCCTGAAATCGGACCGTCAGCTGCATATCGCGGAAGATGGTCGTGAACTTTATAAACCAGCTGAGGGTGCAGAAAACCAAATCAATGCGATCCCATTAGATGATGAACCCACCTATGATCTATATTCAGCCGCAAAAACCGTTGCGGTATTTCAGGTGGAAAGTTCGGGCATGATGGATGCGCTAAAGCGTATGAAGCCCACCTGTATCGAAGATATTGTTGCGCTGGTGGCGTTGTACCGACCTGGCCCGATGGAAAACATTCCAACCTATTGCGACGTAAAGAACGGCAAGAAAGAGCGTGAATCCGTTCATCCCTTGATTGATCACATTTTGGAAGAAACCCAAGGGATCATCGTTTATCAGGAACAGGTGATGCAAATCGCGCAGGTTATGGCGGGATATTCATTGGGTGGTGCGGACCTGTTGCGTCGCGCGATGGGTAAGAAAATCAAAGAGGCGATGGACGCCGAACGACCAAAATTTGAAAAAGGTGCCGCCGAAAATGGGGTGGAGGCCAAGAAGGCGAGTGAGGTTTTCGATCTACTTGAAAAATTTGCAAACTATGGCTTCAACAAATCGCACGCAGCGGCCTATGCCGTGGTGTCCTATCAAACCGCGTGGCTAAAGGCGAACCACCCTGTTGAATTCATGGCAGGCGTCATGAACTGCGATATCCATCTAACCGATAAATTAGCCGTTTATTTTGAAGAGGTTAGAAAGGGGCTGGGCCTAAAGTACGTGCCGCCTTGTGTGAACCGATCTGAGGCCAGCTTTGGTGTTGTTGATGGTGCATTGGTCTATGCCTTGGGCGCATTGAAAAACGTCGGGATCGAGGCGATGCGCCTGATTACCGAAGCCCGTGGCGACAAACCTTTTGTCAGCTTGTTTGATTTCGCGCGTCGTGTTGATTTGAAACGCGTTGGGAAGCGTCCGCTTGAAATGTTGGCGCGGGCAGGGGCCTTTGATGTGCTGGATGCAAACCGCCGTCGCGTGTTTGAAAGTCTTGAGGGTTTAGTATCCTATTCCGCTGCAATCGCGGAACAAAAGTCATCAAATCAGGTGTCTTTGTTCGGTGAGGCGGGCGAAGATCTGCCTGAACCCCGCCTTGCGCCCGTGACTGATTGGCTGCCAGCCGAACGGTTGTCCGAAGAATTTCGCGCGGTTGGGTTTTATTTGTCTGGTCACCCGCTAGACGATTATTTGGTTGCCTTGAAACGCAAAGGGGTCATGACGCTGGACGAGGTGATGCACAAAGCGCAATCAGGACCCACAGTTGCCAAATTGGC
>JAKMGV010000030.1 GCA_022424725.1 Paracoccaceae bacterium | reverse complement strand
GAGTTATCTGGATGAGGTGTTTCCGCAGGTGCGCGGGCTTTTCGTGATTGATGAGGTGCATGAGGATCATTTAAAAATGCGCATGCCCGTGAAAGAGGCGCATTTGCGCCCCGGTGGCACGGTATCGGGCCCATCAATGTTTGCATTGGCTGATTGTGGGATGTATGCCGCCATCCTTTCGCATTTGGGGAAAGAGGCGCTGGCCGTCACAACGAATTGTGCGATTGATTTCATGCGCAAACCCGAGGCGGGGCGGGATCTCTATACAATTTGTCGGATCCACAAATTGGGCCGTGTGCTGGTTGTGGGGGATGCGATGATTTATTCCGATGGGGTTGATAAACCCGTGGCGCGCGCATCGCTGACCTATTCCATTCCGCCTAAATAGAGGCCCCAAAACAAAAGGCCTGCGAAAATCGCAGGCCCGTTACAATGTTTAGCTGGCAGTTTACTTTGCCTCTGCTGCCGCAGGCTTTTTCGCACCACTTGATAGGGGATCATCCTGACGCTGAACCGATCCTTCGAAATGCGCACCTGATTCAATCGCGATTGTTTTGTGGATGATGTCACCCTCAACACGTGCTGTTGCGGTCAAACGGACCTTTAGGCCACGCACGCGACCGATGATGCGCCCGTTGATGACGATATCATCTGCAATGACTTCGCCCTTGATCGTGGCGGTTTCACCGATGGTTAACAAATGGGCGCGAATGTCACCCTCAACAGTGCCTTCAACTTGGATGTCACCTGTTGTTTTGATGTTGCCTGTGATGTGCAAATCTTGGGATAAAACAGATGCAGGTGGTTTTGCTTTTGGTGCAGATGGTGCAAGGGCCGCTGCTGATGCAGTGGGTGCCGCAGGTTTTGCCGCATCTTCTTTGGGTGCAGGGTCATTAATTTTGCTTTTAGAAAACATTTTTTCCAGCCTTCAGATATTTCATGGGGTTAACCGCATTACCATTCACACGGATTTCATAATGTAAGTGCGTTCCGGTCGAACGTCCAGTGTTTCCCATATCACCGATACGATCACCACGCGACACTTTTTGTCCGACTTTGACGCGAATTTTTGAAAGATGCGCGTAACGCGTTTCAATTCCAAAGTCGTGTTTGATTTTTATCAACCGGCCATAGCCTGTTGCCCAGCCCGCTTTAGTCACCACACCATCAGCGGTTGCATAGATGGGGGTGCCATGCGGGGCGGCAAAGTCTGACCCGTAATGCATACGTCCCCAGCGGCGCCCATAGCCCGAGGTAAAGCGGTGCGCGGATTGCACAGGATGGGAATAGGGAAGTTTTTCAACGGCCAAACGATAAAGGTTTAATTCATCCAATTCTTTTAGGATGGCGATCGCGCGCGCTTCGTTTTCGGAGGGGGCCAAACCGCGCGTCGACATGGATGTTAATGGACCACCATAGCCTGCATACCCCTGACGGATGGTGGACATGATACGATCTGGATCCTGACCAGAGGCGCGGAACATCTTGTCCAATGGGCCGATGGACACGTTCATCGCCTCTTCGATTTGGCGGAAAATCAATTCGTTACGCTCTTCCATCAGGCGCATTTCAATGCGCAATTCTTCTGCCTGATTTAGAGCGGCTTGGGCATCTTTGATGATTTTGTCACGCTCTTGGGCGGTGTCACGCAGGGCTGTTGTCAGGTAATCAATGGTTGCAGTATCTTGCGTTGCTGCTTTGGCAATTGCATTGGGGTCTTCGCCGCCATCGTTTGCGGATTGGGCATGTTCAAGTTTTGTGGTTAATTCAGAACGTTCCACCAATGCCGCGTTCAGATTTGATTGCAATACGTCCACACCAGAAGACAGTTCCAAACGATCTAATTCTTGGACCAAAAAGCGCTCTTGCATCTCAGCGATTTCGGCCAACGCAGCTTCATAACTTGCCATGACAGCGGTGGCGGTTTTCACGCTGGCATCCCGTTCCGAGGCCATGATTTGCAATCGCTGTTGATAGGTTTCTTGGTCGCGGATCGCCTGTTCGCGGAAATTTCCCGCGCCTATGCTGTCGATCAACAGGATCGCGGTGGCTACTATCGACCAGGCAATAATCAAGGCAACGCCCCCAAAAACGCCTGCTTGGGTCGATGGACGCAGACGAATAAAGCGTGTGTCATCATCTGATTTTAGGAACACTCTGCGTTCGGGAAATAATCCCGAAAACACACGATCAATGCGTTGGAGCAGTCCAAGTTTCATGAAAGGATCCCAAGCCTTTTTCCCAGATGCCAATTTGGTAACGTCCATTTTGGGTGCTGGCAATCATCTTTTTCGACGCTGCGCGAATTATTGCGTTCCGTGTTATTTTGAGCCCTCAAGGCGCAAATCCACGCCCATCTGATCCGCCAATGGCCAATAAAAATCAGGGGGAAGGCCCGCATCTGCACGTTTTTCTTCGTTAAAGGGAGCCTTTAAGGCACCTTTGAAATATTTGCGCACCAATGTGTGAAACACATCCTTTGGATCCAGATTGTCACGTCCACACATGAAATTGAACCATTTCGATCCATAGGCAACATGCGCAACCTCTTCTGAATAGATCACGTTAAGGGCATCCACCGCTTGGGTTGCATTTGCTTTGGCGAAAATGTCGATCATGCCCGGGGTCACGTCCAAACCACGGGCCTCTAACACCATGGGAACAACTGCCAAACGGCCGAGCAGATCATCCTTGGTATCTTCGGCCGCACGCCACATGCCTGCATGCGCGGGCAGGGCACCGTAGTATGATCCAATCGCCTCTAGGCAATCACAGACCAGATTGAAATGTTTGCTTTCCTCAGCTGCCGATTTGACCCAATCATCATAAAACCCAATCGGCATTTTAACATGTCCAAAACGCGCGATGATGTCCCAATGCAGATCGACGGCGTTCAATTCAATATGCGCCACCGCATGCAACAGTGCGATGCGCCCCGCCTCTGATCCGGGTTTTCGTTTTGGTACATCGCGGGGCGACAGCAATTCGGGTTTTTCAGGGCGCGCAGGGTGCAGCGGCGGGTTGGCCGTGCCAATCTCAATTGTGTCACCCGCCGCACGTGCAGCAAACCACATTTCGGCATAAGATTTTGAAACGGCGGTTTTTTCCCGCCCATCTGCTGTTTGCAACACCTCGGTTGCCATTTGTGTTAGCGTTTTGCTCACAGCTCTTTAATTGCCTCTAAAATTGCCTCGACGTGTCCGGGCACCTTGACCTTGCGCCATTCGCGCACAACCTGCCCTTCACCATTGATCAAGAAGGTCGAGCGTTCGATGCCCATGTAGGTCTTGCCATACATAGACTTTTCTTTCCAGACCCCAAAATCCTCGGAAACAGTCCCGTTTTCATCAGAAAGCAGCGGCACAGTCAGCGATTGTTTTTCAACAAATTTGTCTTGTGCTTCCACAGGGTCTTTGGAAATGCCAACAATGTCGTAGCCAAGCGCCTTAAACTCTGCTTGCGCCTCGCTAAATCCAATTGATTCTTTGGTGCAGCCTGGCGTGTTCGCCTTTGGGTAGAAGAACAGGACAACGCCATTGGGGCGCAAATCAGCAAGGTTCAGCATTTCACCGCCGTCGCGGGGTAAATTTACCTCAGGTGCTGGATAAGGTGTGTCGGACATATTATGCTCCTTTTGAAATCAATTGGTTTAGGGCAGATCTAGGCCGTATCTAGCGCGAAAAAAGAGCGGAGTTCAATTTGTCATCTGTTGGTGCAGGTCTATCACACTGGCTGCGGACGCATCCTGCCACGCGCATTGTTTTGGCGTTGATCATCACGTTGATTGCAACGTCGGTCGTGTTGATGATTGCGGCGGTTGTGATGTTAAAACAAAGTGATGTCGATTTGCCCGATCAGTTGCGCACGCGATTATTGGCTGATGTGAATGAAATGACAGCGCCCTTGCAAATCACAACGGATCGGGTGTCGTTGACCCTCTCTGATGACTATCAACCTGTGCTGACCCTGCAATCTGTAAAGGTGACGGATCAAAATGCGACTCAGATCTTGGCCGTTGATTATGCGGTGACAGAGGCATCGCTTGCCGCACTGTTTTTGGGTGAGCTGAAATTACAGCGTTTGTCGGTTGAGGGGGTACAAGTCCCGATATCACGATCCGAAACGGGGCAGGTGGGATTGGTCCTTCAGCCTGATGTCGGGTTTGATACCACAACGGCGGGCGCCTTTGATGTTGCCAAAACGTTGGAAACGGTTCTGACCCTGCATGAGTTAGATGAATTCAAAACGCTTGAAATTTTTGGGATCACGATTGAATACGATGATGCGTTGACGAATAAAACCTACGTTGTGGATGGGGCCCGCGCAACATTGGATCGAACTGGTGATGCGCTAAAGGTGTTTTCAGATTTTGCATTGATCACGGGTGGGGCAAATGTTGCCACAGTCGAAATGACATATGCGACGACATTGGGTCAGGCCGCAGGGGAGTATGGCATTAGCATTGATCAACTGCCTGCCCAATATGTGGCAGGTCAGGCCCCGTTTTTGTCCTGGCTTGCCGCCCTGGATGCACCGATTTCGGGATCAATCCGTGGCGGTTGGGATGACAGTTTTGCAATTACACCAACCAGCGCGACACTGGAAATTGGCAGTGGGCGTGTCAAACCGACCGAGGGCACACGTCCTGTGGTGTTTGATGGGGCCAAGGCCTATCTAACCTATGATCCTGCAACGCAAATGATGACGCTGGATCAAGTGCGCGTTGACAGCCGCGAATTGCAACTGTCTGCCTCTGGATATCTAAAGGTGACAATTAGCGAGGGTGTCTCAGAAGATTTTGAGGGCCATATCGACATTGCCGATCTGTCGGCGAATCCATTGGGTTCCTTGATTGAACCGTTCAAAAGCGAAGATGGACATGTGGATTTTCGCCTATCCCTTGATCCGTTCCAAATTGAAGTGGCCGAGGCCTATATCCGTGAATTGGACGAGGGGTCTGATGGATACGCAAACGGCATCATCACCGCGCGGCCAGAGGGGTGGGAATTGCGCGTCAATGCCTTTACCCCGCGCGTTGGGCTGCGCAAGGCGCTTTCCGCATGGCCCATTGATTTTAAGGCTAATCCGCGCAAGTGGATCGACGATCATATTTCGGCAGGAGCGCTGGTGGATTATGAATTTTCACTACATCGCCTGCCAAATGAATTGCCTGTGATCCACTATTCCATGGGGTTTGAGGATTTGGTCATGGCCCCCTTTGCCGATGCCCCGCCGATTCAGGGGCTATCGGGGCATTTGACCAGCCATGATTTCATTTTGTCCCTTGAAACCGATGCGGGATATATTGAAACGCCCACAGGGCGCGTCGATGTGGCGGGATCGCGCTATACCATTCCCAACGGTCGGATTAAACCATCGCTTGCCGAGGTGTTCTTGCAAATTGATGGCGCATATGAAGATGTGCTTTGGGTGCTTAATCATCCACCTGTGTCCCTGTCAAAACGTGTTCCTGCCAACCTAGATTTAACAACGGGTCGGGTGATTGGTACGGTCGATATGTCGTTTTTGCTGTCCAAAACCGAGGCTGCAAAATCGCTGAAATATTCCGCATCTGGTCGCATATATAATGTACGATCCAAATTTGACATGCTGTCCACTCAGATCACATCAGATGCATTGGATATCTCGATCAAGGATTTGATTTTCACACTTAGTGGTCCTGCTGAACTTGGTGGAATTCAATCCGAGATGCGGTTTGTTTCTTCCCTTGATCCAAAACGTGATGTGCGCCCACAGTTAAACGCGAATTTGCGCGTATCAGATCGGGATTTGACGGGGTTGGGGGTTGCTTTGCCGCAGGATTTGTTGCGCGGAACGGGTGCCGCGGAATTGGTTGTTGATTTTCCAAAAGGGGCGGCACCGCAATATCGTATCACCTCTGACATGGAGGGGTTTGGAGCGCGTATTCCCACCCTTGATTGGCGTAAATCAACGAATGCCAAGGGGGAATTTCGTTTGGATGGTCGGCTGGGTGAAACCCCGAAAATCGAAAGTATTTCCTATTCTGGTCAGGGCCTTGAGGCTGTGGCCGATGTGATCGTGTCCAATGGGGCCTATGCGGGGGTTAACCTGACAAAACTGCGCGTTGGGGATTGGTTTAACGTAGGTCTGCGTATTGCAAAAAATGGGGCGCTGAGTATCACTTCAGGCACAGTTAAACTTGCTGATTTTCTTGAACGGCGTCAAAGTGGATCGGGTTCGGGTGCGGGCGTGGAAATCGCATTGGATCGCCTGATTATTGATCCCAAAAATTCCGTAACGAATTTTCGTGCCTCGTTGAACCAAAATGGTTTGGGGCCTTTTTCGGGTGCGATCAATGAGGCGCCCATCGCTGGGCGTTTATACGCCACAGCCTTTGGGCCAGGGGTTGAGGTTGTCAGCACAGATGCCGCAGGGGTCTTGATGGCGACAGATGTTGTAAAACGGGCAACGGGCGGGTCGCTAACAATGGAATTAACGCCCACGTCGCGCAAGGGGGAATTGGATGGAACCATTGCAATTCGGAACATCCGCGTTCAAAATTCCTCTGTTTTGTTAGCGATATTAAACGCGATCAGCATTGTGGGATTGTTGGACCAATTGGGCGGGCCTGGCATGTCACTGGATGAGGTTGACGTGACGTTCCGCAACACGTCAGAACAGATTGTGATTGAATCTGCAACCGCCTTTGGCCCATCGATTGGGATTTCGGTGGATGGCTATTTTTTCAAACAGCTGGGGCAACTGGATTTACAGGGCGTTATTTCCCCAATTTATGCCCTAAATGCGATTGGTGCGCTGTTTTCGGGCAAGGGTCAGGGATTGATTGGATTTAACTTTACCATTCGGGGTGAAACCGATAAACCGCGCGTCGTGGTGAACCCGCTGTCGGCGTTTACGCCCTCGCTCTTTCGTGAAATATTCCGCCGTCCGGCCCCCAATTTGGAAAAGTAATGAAGCTTTCTGATTTCGACTTTGATTTGCCTGAGGATTTGATCGCGACACGGCCAATGACCCCGCGCAGTGCGGCCAAGTTGCTGTTTGCACAGGGCGATGTATTTCATGACAAAACAGTCGGTGATTTAATTGATCTGTTTCAGGCGGGCGATCGTTTGGTTTTGAACAATACCCGTGTGATCCCCGCGCGTCTGAACGGTGTACGTAAACGCCATGGTATTCAAGGTGGAAGTGGTGAAGCCAAGATCGAAGTCACCCTGCTGGACCCAGATACGGAAGGGTGCTGGAGTGCGCTGATCAAACCCCTGCGCAAGGTTCAGGTGGGCGAGGTCATCACATTCAGTGATCAGTTTCATGCCGAGCTGTGTGAAAAACGCGATGGTCAGGCGATTTTACGCTTTAACCTAACCGGGGATGCATTTGACGGCGCATTGGAACAGGCGGGTGCCATGCCTTTGCCCCCCTATATTGCGTCCAAACGCGCAGCAGATGATCAGGATAAAGAAGACTATCAAACCGTTTTTGCAAAACATCGCGGATCTGTGGCGGCACCAACCGCCTCGCTTCATTTTGATGAAGGATTGCTGGACGCGCTGATCGCCAAGGGCGTTGATATTACTTATGTCACGCTGCATGTGGGGGCAGGCACATTTTTGCCCGTCAAAGTTGATGATGTCACAACCCATAAAATGCACAAAGAACGGGGCGAAGTCACACCCAAGGCTGCCGCAGAAATCTTGGCCACAAAATCCGCAGGTGGTCGTGTGATCCCGGTGGGCACAACAGCGCTGCGGTTGGTGGAAGCTGCGGCACGCGACACGGGTCAAATTGCACCGTGGAAGGGCGCGACCGATATTTTCATTTACCCCGGATTTGAATTTCATGTTGCTGACGCATTGATGACCAATTTTCACCTGCCCAAGTCCACATTGATCATGTTGGTCTCTGCCTTTATCGGGGCGGAGCGAACGAAAAAGCTTTACACGCATGCTGTCAGTCAGCGCTATAGGTTCTTTTCATATGGTGATGCGTCGCTTTTGATCCCGTAATCTGATATTATTTTAAGTATGCCATGGCAAAAATAAGGATGTGGCGATGTTACAGGTTCTTTCAAATACATGGGCGTTATTGCTGGGCATGTTCCTTTTAATGATCGGAAACGGTTTGCAGGGGACATTGTTGGGTGTACGTGGCGAAATCGAAGGGTTTTCCAATTTGGAAATGTCGATTGTCATGTCGGCCTATTTCGTGGGGTTCCTGGGCGCTAGTCGTGTTGTACCCGAAATGATCCGTCGCGTTGGGCATGTGCGTGTGTTTGCGGCGCTTGGGTCCTTTGTATCGGCGGTTCTAATCCTCTATCCTGCGATCCCGCATCCTGTTGCATGGGCACTTGGGCGGGCCATCATCGGGTTTTCGTTTTGTGGGGTCTATGTCACCGCGGAAAGTTGGCTGAACAATGGGGCCAGCAACGAAAATCGGGGGCAGGCGCTGTCCCTTTATATGGTTGTGCAGATGATTGGGATTGTATCGGCCCAAGGCATGCTTTTGCTTGCTGATCCATCGGGTTACATCCTGTTTGTGGTGATTTCAGTTTTGGTTTCGATTTCCTTTGCGCCGATCCTGCTGTCCATTTCACCGACACCTGCGTTTGAGGCGACCAAGCCGATGCGTTTGATCGAATTGATCCGCGTGTCGCCATTGGGGGCCGTGGGTATGTTCCTACTGGGTGGGATTTTTGCGGCCCAGTTTGGGATGGCCGCGATCTATGGGTCGCAAATTGGCCTAAGCCTGAGCGAGATTTCCGCATTTGTTGCATCCTTTTATGTTGGGGCCATGTTGCTGCAATATCCCATTGGTTGGGTGTCTGATCGCATGGATCGACGGTTTTTGATCGTGATTTGCGCGACGATTGGGGGGGCAGCATCGCTATTGGCGATCCTGACGGGCGGCAACTATTATGCACTTTTGATTGCGGCGTTCTTCGTTGGGGGCATGTCCAATCCGCTGTATTCTTTGTTGATTGCGCACACCAACGACTTTTTGGAATATGAGGATATGGCCGCCGCATCTGCTGGGCTTTTGTTCATCAACGGCATTGGTGCGATTGCAGGCCCTTTGATCATCGGTTTCATGATGGAAACAATCGGTCCCGTTGGATTTTTCCTATTTATCGCCGTTTTGTTGGGGGTCATGGGCCTGTATGGCGCTTACCGTATGACACAGCGTCCTGCCATCGCCTCGGACGACACGGCAAGCTATACACCCGTTGCGCCAACGGCATCGCCAGTCTTGGTTGAAATTGCCCAAGAATACGACATCGAAGTCGCCATTGAAGAGGAAACAACCCAAGAACAATCTTAATCACGCGGTTTGTCGCTTTGTCGTAAAACGTGACTTTTTTTTGCGAAATTTTTGTGACACTCTTTCCCCGAGGACAGGGCATGAGGAGCGTGGTGACAATGGCCGTCGATGCGGTTTTAAATTTTTGGCTGGATGAGGTTGATCAATCCAGTTGGTACAACAGTTCAGAGGCATTAGACCAGGAAATCCGAGATCGGTTTTTAGACACCTGGCATCAGATTATGGAGGGCGGTCACAGTATGTGGTTGACCTATCCCTCTGGTGCCTTGGCCTATATCTTGGTCACGGATCAATTTTCGCGCAATATGTTTCGCGGATCAGGGCAGGCCTTTGCCTCAGATCGGCTTGCATTGACGGTGGCAAAACAGTGTGTATCACAGAAATGGGATTTATCCATTGATGCACCTGCACGACAGTTCTTTTATCTGCCGCTGATGCATTCTGAAAACCTGTGTGATCAGGACAGATGTATTCGACTGATGAAAGACCGAATGCCCCAAACAGGCGAAAATAATTTGCTGCATGCACGGGTTCACCGCGAAGTTATCCGTCAATTTGGCCGCTTTCCCTATCGCAACGATGCGCTTGGGCGCAACTATACTGCGTTGGAACGGGAATATTTGGACAATGGCGGCTATGGTATGACATTACGACAACTTGATAAGGCGTCTTAAGCATAGCTCATCTGTTGATGTGAAATAAATAATAGTTTAACGTTAAACGGAATTTGAAATTCCGGAGTTAAACATGTCGTCTCATTCTTTTGATGTTGTTGTTATTGGTGCTGGTCCTGGGGGCTATGTTGCTGCAATTCGTGCGGCGCAATTGGGTTTGAAAACCGCAATCATCGAACGTGAACATATGGGCGGCATCTGCCTGAACTGGGGCTGTATTCCAACCAAGGCGCTGCTGCGATCCTCCGAAGTGTTCCATTTGATGCACCGGGCCAAGGAATTTGGCCTGTCTGCTTCGGGCATTTCCTATGATTTGGATGCGGTGGTGAAACGGTCCCGCGCGGTGTCAAAGCAGTTGAACCAAGGTGTTACGCATCTGCTGAAAAAGAATAAGGTGACGGCGTTCATGGGCGCAGCCACGCTGAAGGGTAAAGGGCAGGTTGAGGTTGAAACTGACGAAGGCGTTGAAACCCTGACCGGTAAGAACATTATCTTGGCCACAGGGGCGCGTGCACGTGAACTTCCGGGGCTTGAGGCCGATGGCGATTTGGTGTGGACCTACAAACACGCGCTGACACCAAAACACATGCCCAAAAAATTGCTGGTCATTGGATCGGGTGCGATCGGGATTGAATTTGCGTCCTTCTATAACACCTTGGGCGCGGACACGACCGTGGTAGAGGTGATGGATCGTGTGCTGCCCGTCGAAGATGAAGAGATTTCAAAATTCGCGAAAAAGCAGTTTGAAAAACAGGGGATGAAAATCCGCGAAAAAGCGATGGTTAAAAAACTGGACCGTGGCAATGGCAAAGTGACAGCCCATATCGAACAGGGCGGCAAAACCACGACCGAAGAATTTGATACGGTCATTTCCGCCGTCGGTATTGTCGGCAATGTCGAGAATTTGGGGCTTGAGGCGCTTGGCGTTACCATTGATCGCACCCATGTTGTGACGGATGAATATTGCCGCACGGGCGTTGATGGCCTGTTTGCAATTGGCGATGTTGCGGGTGCCCCATGGTTGGCGCACAAGGCCAGCCACGAAGGCGTCATGGTCGCCGATCTGATCGCCGGGGAAAAGGTACATCCGATCAAACCCAATTCCATTGCGGGCTGTACCTATTGCCACCCACAAGTCGCCAGCGTTGGTTTAACTGAAGCCAAAGCGAAAGAAGCAGGATATAAGGTCAAAGTGGGCCGTTTCCCATTCATCGGGAATGGTAAGGCGATTGCATTGGGCGAACCCGAGGGTATGGTGAAAACCATTTTTGACGAAAAAACGGGCGAATTATTGGGGGCACATATGGTGGGCGCTGAGGTTACCGAAATGATCCAAGGGTATGTCATCGGTCAACAGTTGGAAACCACGGAAGAAGACCTAATGCACACCGTATTCCCGCATCCGACATTGTCCGAAATGATGCATGAATCTGTGCTGGATGCCTATGGCCGTGTGATCCATATGTAAGCGGCGACGACCGCCGCGACCCGCGCTTGGTTCGTGGGTCGCCATAGAATTGGTCGCTGCACGAAGCGTATAGTGGTGAAACCATCCGTTATAATAAAAAAAGGCGCAGAAAACTGCGCCTTTTCTTGTTGATATCCGTTTTTTGATTACGCGCGACGACGTCCGCCGCGGCGGCCACCACGGCCCCCTGCGGCCGCATCCCCCGATCCTGCGGGTTTGTTGAACGCGATCCATGCGCCACCGTGGGCGTCATTGTTTGTCAACAGGTTGGCGGCGCGGATCGCTTCCATCTCTTTACCTGCGCGGGGTTTGGTTGAACCAAGGCCAAACATCTGAACAAAGGCCTCATCCTCCATATCCGCAGGAAGGATGATCCCTGCGGCCTCAACCTCGGCCTTTTTCTCGGCGATCTTTTTCTGTGTGACGGGCAGGGCGACAGGGTTCATAATCGCTGATGTCATACCCGCGCCCATTGCCATGGGCAGGAATGCGTTGTTGATGCCGTGACGGTTTGGCAGACCAAAGGAAACGTTCGACGCGCCACATGTTGTGTTCACGCCCAATTCCTCGCGCAGTTTACGCACCAATGCAAACACCTGATTACCCGCTGTTGCCATTGCACCAATTGGCATCACCAATGGGTCAACCACGATGTCATGGGCGGGGATGCCGAAATCGGCCGCGCGTTCCACGATTTTCTTGGCAACGGCGAAACGCACTTCTGGGTCCTCGGAAATGCCCGTGTCGTCGTTTGAAATCGCAACAACAGGAACATTGTATTTTTTAACCAAGGGAAGAACGAATTCCAAACGCTCTTCCTCACCTGTGACAGAGTTCAACAATGGACGCCCTTCGGCTGCTTGCAAACCTGCTTCCAAGGCTTCTGGTACGGAACTGTCGATACACAGGGGCACGTCCGTCAAACCCTGAACCAGATTGATCAAGGCTGTCATCAAGGGGGGTTCTGTTTCGTTTGGGTTGGGGTTTGAATTATAAACAACACCTGCGTTGATATCCAAAATATTTGCACCCGCCATAACCTGCGCCAAGGCGTCCTTTTCAACAGTGGAATAATCCCCCGCTTCCAATTCCGCAGCAAGCTTTTTGCGCCCAGTGGGGTTGATGCGTTCACCAATCACACAAAACGGTTGGTCAAATCCCAAGACGGCCGTTTTTGTTTTTGATTCAACGACAGTTTTTACCATGTCTTTTCTTCCTTAAGATGCGTTTGCAGGGATGGCAGAGTTGCCACCGTTGTTATGTGTCCAAACCGCGTTGGTTTTGATCCCACCCAAGGGGAAGAAATGGACGTGAGTGATGTTGAAATCAGGGTTTGCCGCCTTGTGTGCAGCAAGCTCTGAGAGAACCTGAGTAGGTTCATACGGCAAAAGCAGCTTTGAAACATCCATTGCGCGTTTTTGCAAAACTTTCAGGGACGGGCCAACGCCACAGGCGATTGCAAATTTGATCAAGGTCTGCAGTTTCGCGGGTCCTGCGATGCCGATGTGGATCGGCAATGTGATGCCCGCCGCCTTTAGGTCGTTTGCCCACTGAATGATGGGGCCCGCGTCAAAGGCGAACTGTGTCGCAAGCGCCATTTCCGCGTCTGTTGTTTCGCTGAATTTCTGCTTCCACTGCAGTGCTGCATCCACGTTCTTCATGGATCCATCTGGATCAATGTCTTTGTTCCCCTCTGGATGACCCGCAACGTGCAAACGTTCAAAGCCTGCTTTGTCAAACAGACCTGTTTCCAACAACTGCATGGAACTGTCAAAATCCCCATGTGGGTTTGTCACGCCACCTGCCAACAACAACGCCTGTTCAACACCGGCTTCGCCTTGATATTGCGCGATCCAGTTTTCCAGCGTCGCGGCGTCCTTGATTATGCGTGCGGGGAAGTGGGGCATCACGTCATAACCTTCGTTTGCGATGCGCTTTGCTGTGGCGACCATATCCTCAATCGGGGTGCCCTCGATATGGGCAATGTAAACGCGTGTGCCTTTGGGCAACAGGGCGCGAAAATCTTCAACCTTTTCCGCGGTACGTGGCATCACCTCGATTGAATATCCTTTTAGAAAGGATTCCATTTCGGGTGAAACGGGTATTTCTTCTTCTGATTTCTTTGCGAAATTAAAAAGCGCCATGGACTACGCCTCCCATCCATTGTTGTCGATCAGCGCCTTGATGCGCACTTGATCATACTCTGCCTCAATTCGAAGGGCGGTTGTTTCTGCCGCGTCTTCTGGTGTTCCCTCGACTTGAATGGGATCGGCCTTACGCCATTCGGACAGATATTCGTCTGTGCCGGCCATGCCGCTTTTCATGGCGGCGCGGTCAATCGCCTGCTCAAACCGTTCGGGCAGGGGGCGTTTGACCCCACGGCGGCCTTTTCCAACAATCACTTGTGCCGGCATGTCGCGCCAATAGACAATGGTTACGTCGGTCATGATCGAATCCTTATTCAAGTTGCCCATAGATAAGTCTGCATTTTGAAATTTCGACGTCGGTTTTCGACAACTATCGGACATTCCGCGACGTGGGTGCGCCTGATCTGGGTATAATCAGCAATCTGATCGGATCACCAATGCAAGTTTTTCATGATGAAAATGAATGCGCGCCTTACCCCTGCGACAATTTTGCGTTTGTCCCCTTGCGGCAGGGGCAAAGCATGCGTATCTTGAAATTAACTTAAGTCTATCGGAGGGCGTGTAATATGGCGCCCAAGCGTCCATCAGGTGCGGGCGCATTTCCCAAACCGGTAGAGAGCCCCGCGCCAAAGAAGCGACCCAATTCAACGGATCTTTATGCCGCCTTGGATTTGGGAACAAATAGTTGTCGCATGCTGATTGCCCAACCCAAGGGCAATCAA
>JAKMGV010000122.1 GCA_022424725.1 Paracoccaceae bacterium | reverse complement strand
GGGAAAGAGCGTTTCAAAACTGTCCGCAAGGGCCAGCGACATCACAAATGAACGCAGCGCGAATGAATGTGGATCGCCATCGAGAAATAACAACAGCGTTCCTGCAAAATTCCCCTCTGGGTCCATCCATGCGCGCCCGCGACGCCCGCGCCCCTGCGTTTGCCTTAGCCCCAGAATCCAAGTCGGTCCGCCTACCGTTTTGGCAATGCGGACCGCCTCTGCATTTGTGCTATCGACCGACGCAAGAATGCGTCGATCGTATCCTATTGGAAAATTATTGGACAAGCGATGCTGCTGCCGCGATTGCCGCGCTTTTTAGACCAAAGAAATTCACGATGCCCACAACAGTTGCAATTGCAGATACAGAAACAAAGGCCGTCAGCATCGGTGTTGAATAATCATCCAAGGCCTCATCCTGTTCGGATCCAAACCACATCAAATAGATGATGCGCAGGTAATAATAGGCACCGATTACCGATGCAATTACACCCGCAATCGCCAACCAAAGAAGCCCTGCGCCATATGCGGCCTGCAGCACATAAAGTTTACCAAAGAAACCGATTGTGCCCGGAATTCCAGCCAAAGACACCATCAACACCATCACGGCCAAGGCCTTGCCCGGCTTGGTTTTCGCCAACAGGTTCAAGGATTGGATATCCGTAACAGGTTGACCATCTTTTTCCATGGTCATGATAAAGGCAAATGTCCCGATGTTCATGATCACGTAGAACGTCATGTACATCAACATCGCCTCAACACCATACGCGGTCCCAGCGGCAAGGCCCATTAGGGCGTACCCCATATGCGCAATTGATGAATAGGCCATCAGGCGTTTGATGTTTGTCTGACCAATCGCCGCCACAGCGCCAAGGAACATGGAAAGCAAGGAAATCAAAACAATAACCTGCTGCCAATCCGCCTTGGCGTTGCCAAATGCATCGTGCATCACACGTGCGAACAGGGCCATCGCCGCAACCTTGGGCGCTGTTGCAAAAAACGCGGTAACGGGTGTTGGTGACCCTTCGTAAACGTCAGGTGTCCACATATGGAACGGAACCGCAGACACCTTGAATGCAAGGCCCGCGATGACCAAAACCAAACCGATCATCAAACCGATTGATCCACCGTGGCCAGCCGCCTGAATGATCGTTGCGAAATCTGTGCTGCCTGTATAGCCGTAAACCAGGGATGCACCGTAAAGAAGCAGACCAGAAGACAACGCGCCAAGGACAAAGTACTTCATCCCCGCTTCCGTTGATTTCACACTGTCCCGACGGAACGAGGCCACCACATAGAGCGATAGAGATTGCAACTCTAGCCCCATGTAAAGGGACATCAAATTGCCTGATGACACCATCATCATCATCCCCACAACCGCCAAAACGATCAGGATCGGATATTCAAATTTCATCAGGTCACGACGGCGCATGTAATCAACGCTCATCACCAGCACAGCTGCCGCAGACAGCAAGATGACCACCTTGGCAAAACGGGCAAACCCATCGTCGATGAACATGCCATTGAACGCGGTTTGCGCAGATGCGCTGTCGGATGAAATCCAAAACGCAACGATTGCGAATAGGATGGATGTTAGCCAACACAGTGTTGTCGCCAGTTCATCTTTGGCCGTATAAACCGCCCCTACCAGCGCAAGCATCGCATAGACCGATAGGATGATCTCGGGCAGGATGATATTAAGATCGGAAATGATCATGTCCTTATAGCTCCTAATGCGCGTTTGCTGCGTCTGCGACTTGGCCTAGGCCCGCGTCAAGCAATGCAGCGTTGTAGTTTGAAACAAGGTTTTCGACCGCGGGTGAAATCACGTCCAAGGCAAGTGCGGGATAAACTCCTAGCAACAGTGTCATGACAACAAGTGGCGCAAAAATCACACGTTCACGCGTACCCATATCCGTGATTGATTTCAGGCTTTCTTTGATCAGATCCCCCATCACTACGCGACGATATAACCACAGGGCATAGGCCGCGGATAGGATCACACCCGATGTCGCGAACAGCGCAACCCATGTGTTTACTTGGAAAATGCCCATCAATGTTAGGAATTCGCCAACAAATCCTGATGTGCCCGGCAAACCAACATTGGCCATAGTAAAGAACATAAAGATCAGGGCATAGGCCGGCATGCGGTTCACCAAACCACCATAGGCGTCGATGTCGCGTGTGTGTATGCGATCGTAAATTACGCCCACACATAAGAACAGCGCACCCGAAATAAATCCATGGCTTAGCATTTGGAAAATCGCGCCATCAATCCCCTGTTGGTTGGCCGCGAAAATCCCCATGGTCACATACCCCATGTGTGCAACCGATGAATAGGCGATCAGCTTTTTCATGTCCTCTTGGACCAGCGCGACCAAAGATGTGTACACAATCGCAATCGCAGACATCCAAAACACCAGATCCGCCATCACTGCTGATCCGACAGGGAACATAGGCAAGCTAAAGCGCAAGAACCCATATCCACCCATTTTCAACAGGATCGCTGCCAAAACAACAGACCCCGCCGTTGGCGCCTGAACGTGTGCGTCGGGCAACCATGTGTGCACGGGCCACATTGGCATTTTCACCGCGAATGAGGCAAAGAAGGCTAGGAACATGAGCGTTTGCATGCCGCCCACAACGTGAATGCCAAGGACGCTGAAATCCTCAGACCCGAATTGATGTGTCATCAATGTTGGAATATCGGCTGTGCCTGCATCCGCATACATTGCGATCATCGCGATCAGCATCAGAACCGAACCCAATAGCGTATAGAGGAAGAATTTGAACGATGCATAGATGCGGTTTTTGCCGCCCCAAATCCCAATGATCAGGAACATGGGGATCAGGCCCGCCTCAAAGAACAGGTAGAACAGAACCAAGTCCAGCGCCATAAACACGCCCAACATCAGCGTTTCCAACAATAGGAACGCAACCATGTATTCTTTGACCCGCGTGGTCACACCCCAAGATGCATAGATCACCAATGGCATCATGAATGTGGTCAGCATCACAAACAGAATGCTGATCCCATCAACACCCAGCTTATAGGTCAACCCCATAACCCACTCTGCCTCATGGACCAATTGGAACCCTGTGTTTTGCGGATCGAAATCGCCCAACATCAAAAGGCTGGCCACAAAGGTGATGACCGTCGCAATAAGCGCAACCCAACGGGCATTGTTGGCAGCCGCTTCATCGTCATCGCGCAGGAACACCAACAGGATCAGGGCCGCAACAGCAGGCAAAAACGTAATAATGGAAAGGATCATGCCAGCCATCTTAGTGGGCTCCTCCGCTGAAGGTCATCCAAGTGATTAGAACGACAATGCCAAGCACCATCGCAAGTGCATAAGTAAAGATGTATCCAGACTGCGCACGACCAGCGAGGCGGGTAAAGAAGGGGATAATCCCCATTGCAACCCCGTTGATGGTGCCATCGATTGTGTTTTCGTCCCCACGCTTCCACAAGAAGCGGCCAAGCGCCCGTGCGGGACGCACGAAAATCGCGTCATAGATTTCATCAAAGTACCATTTGTTCAACAGGAACAGGTACAACGGACGCTGTGCATCGGCCCAACGTTTTGGCATTTCGGGGTTCCAAATATAAAACCACATCGCCATCACAAAACCGATCAACATCGCCACAAATGGGCTGACCTTAACCCATTTCGGGGCATAGTGCGCATCGTGCAGAACGTGATTGTCAGGTGCCATAAAAATCGCGCCAGTTGGGGCGACATGACCTGCGTGTTCGCTACTATGATCGTCCTTAGCCGCGTGATCATCTCCATGATCGTCACTGGCGTGACCCTCATCTGCATGGCCGTCTTTCACAGTTTCAGAATAATGCGATTGGATGCCAAAGAATTTGTTTACATCTGCATCGCTTCCGAAAAAGCTTTTATACCAAATCATACCAGAGAAGACCGCGCCAAGCGCCAATACACCCAGCGGGATCAACATAACCATTGGGCTTTCGTGCGCGTGATCATGGGTGTGTTTGTCCCCGCGTGGTTCACCGTAAAATGTTAGGAACATCAAACGCCAGCTGTAGAAGGATGTGAACATCGCCGCAATCAGCAACATCCAGAAGGCATAGCCACCGCCTGTGCCGGCCCACGCGCTTTCGATCACGGCGTCCTTAGATAGGAAGCCCGCAAATCCGTAGTAAGTCAGCGGAATACCGACACCTGTGATGGCCAGTGTACCGATCATCATTGCCCAGAAAGTATATGGGATTTTCTTACGCAGACCGCCGTAGTTGCGCATATCCTGTTCGTGATGCATCGCATGGATCACCGATCCCGCACCAAGGAACAACATCGCCTTGAAAAACGCGTGCGTGAATAGGTGGAACATTGCCACTGAATAAACACCCACACCCGCGGCCACAAACATGTATCCCAGCTGTGAACAGGTTGAATAGGCGATCACACGTTTGATATCGTTTTGTACCAAACCCACGGTTGCCGCAAAAAACGCGGTTGTTGCGCCCAAGAATGTGACAAATGCCATAGCCTCTGGTGCGTATTCCATCAAGGGCGACATACGACACACCAGGAACACACCCGCTGTCACCATGGTTGCCGCATGAATCAGCGCGGACACAGGTGTCGGGCCTTCCATCGCGTCAGGCAACCATGTGTGTAACAGCAACTGCGCCGATTTCCCCATCGCACCCACAAACAATAGGAAGGCAAGCAGGTTCGCCGCATTCCATTCTGTCCATAGGAAGTGAAGCTGTGTTTCCGCCAACATTGGCGCGGCAGCGAATACATCGTCAAAACGAATGCTGTCGGTGAGATAGAACAGACCAAAGATACCAAGCGCAAAACCAAAATCACCCACGCGGTTCACAACGAATGCTTTGATCGCGGCGGCATTCGCGCTTGGTTTACGATAATAAAACCCAATCAACAGGTATGAGGCAACGCCAACCCCTTCCCAGCCAAAGAACATTTGGACAAGGTTGTCGGATGTCACCAACATCAACATCGCGAATGTAAAGAATGACAAATAGGCAAAGAAACGTGGCTTATAGCTTTCGCCATCTTTCCATGCTGGATCATGATCCATGTAGCCAAAGCTGTATAGGTGCACCAGCGAGGATACAGATGTCACAACAATCAACATGATCGCCGTCAAGCGGTCCATGCGGATGGACCAATCGGTGCTAAGCGCGCCGCTTTCAATCCAACGCAAGATCGGAATGTATTGGGTGTCTTGACCGAGACCAAGGAATACAACCCAACTAAGCAAACAGGCCAAAAACAAGAGACCTGTTGTGACATACATCGCGCCCTTTTCGCCGATTTGACGCCAGCCAAAGCCCGCGATAATCGCGCCGACCAATGGGGCAAATAGGATAATCTTTTCCATGTCTTTACCCCTTCATCACGTTCACATCTTCCACCGCGATTGTGCCACGGTTACGGAAGAAGCTGACCAAAATCGCAAGGCCAATCGCGGCCTCGGCAGCGGCAACAGTTAGGACAAACAGTGTAAACACCTGCCCCACCAAATCGCCCAAGTAACTGGAGAAGGCGACCAAATTGATGTTCACTGCAAGCAGCATCAATTCAATCGACATCAATAGGATGATGACGTTCTTCCGGTT
>JAKMGV010000121.1 GCA_022424725.1 Paracoccaceae bacterium | reverse complement strand
ACCTCTGCATACAAGATATTGGCCCCAAAGGCATGGGAGTCGGCGGTTGTTTTTGCCTCGCCGCACAGTGGACGCGATTATTCCAACACATTTGAGGGGCAATCGATTCTTGATCCTGTGACCCTTCGATCCTCAGAAGATGCCTATGTAGATCAGCTGATCGACTATGTACCTGAATTTGGTGCCCCACTTTTGCTGGCACATGCCCCGCGCGCATTTGTTGATTTAAATCGCTCGGCAGATGAACTGGACCCTGCCATTGTGAATGGCGCACAAACCCGCGGGCAAAACCCCCGAATTTCATCGGGGCTTGGCGTCATCCCCCGCGTGGTTGCGAATGGCCGCCCCATCTATCGCGGCAAAATCCCGATGCAAGAGGCCAAGGATCGCCTGCGCACCTATTGGCATCCCTATCACGACGCATTGCTGCGCCTGTTAAAGGCCGCAAAATTACGCCATGGATACAGCGTTTTAATCGACGTGCATTCGATGCCACATGACGCTGTTTCATCGCCCTCAAAACTGGTGACACCTCCTGAAATCGTGATCGGGGATCGCCATGGATCATCTGCGTCCCGCGCGCTGGTCGAAGAGGTTGAGGCCTGTTTTGCGAACGCGGGCCTTAAAACCGCGCGCAACACACCCTTTGCTGGCGCTTTTATCACCCAACACTATGGGCGTCCTTCAGCAAATCAGCATGCCATTCAGATTGAAATTGATCGTGGTATCTATCTGGATGAAGCACAAGTTGCGCCACGCGAACAATTCGCAGAAACCCGCGAAAAATTGCGTCAAGCGTTTGAGGGGATCGCACGATTGGGTGCGCCAAAATTGCCATTGGCCGCCGAATAAATCAACGCAAACTGCGGCCCTTGATGATTGCATCGCTTCCAAATTTTTTGCGGATTTCATCGCGTGCGCGTTCAACCGTCGCGCGCTGCGCCGCCATCGGGTCCAGTAAATCAGGTGTGCGATCGGCAAGCGTATCTGGATGCAACTGCGACAGACCCGCACCAATCAAACGATACCCCTGTTTATGGTCCACCTGATCAAACAGCGATTTTGTCGCTTGGAAAAGGGTTTCGGCCATTTGCGTTGGATCGCGCAACGTTACACGGCGGGTCAGTATGCCGTGTTTTGTTGTCTTTAGTTTCAATGTCGCAACCGCCCCTGCCAATTCACGCGCTTTGGCGCGATCCGTCACCTTTTCACACATGCGCCAGAGATACCCCAACAGGATCTCTCGATCAGATGTATCCTCAAAAAATGTGGTTTCATTGGAAATGGATTTAATGGGCGCATTTCGGGAAACCCGTCGTTTGTCTTTTCCCCGTGCCAAATGCCACAGACGTTCACCCATTGACCCGAAACGCGCATGAAGATCCTCTCTCTCCCATCGAAGCAAATCCGAAAACAGGCGTATTCCTGCACGTTCCAGTGCATCTTGTGTCGTGCTGCCCACACCCCAAATCAGGCGTACAGGTTTATCATTTAAAAACTGTTGTGTTTCTGCCTGCCCAATCACAGCAAAGCCTTGGGGTTTGTCCAAATCCGAGGCGATTTTTGCCAAAAACTTATTATGCGATAGACCGATGGACCCCCCAATACCCAATTCATCCCGCATCCGTTTAACCAACCGCGCCAACATCACAGCAGGGGGATGTCCGTGCAACTTTTCGGTTCCGCGCAGATCCAAGAAGGCCTCATCCAGGGACAGGGGTTCAATCGCAGGGGTCAATTCCTCCATCATCTTCCGGATTTCTTTTGAAACCGCTGCGTAAACGTCCATCCGTGGCTTGACGACAACGGCATCTGGGCATTTTTTCAGCGCTTGAAACATTGGCATCGCTGATTTCACACCCCGAATGCGGGCCACATAGCATGCCGCGGACACAACACCGCGCCGTCCACCGCCCACGATCACGGGTTTATCCGCCAGATCAGGGTTATCGCGTTTTTCAACACTGGCGTAAAATGCATCACAATCCATATGCGCAATCCCAAGCGAAAAAAGCTCGGGATGCACAAACACACGGGGCGATGCACAATGCGTGCACCGTCGGGTGTTTTCTGTGATTTTCGTGCAATCGCGACACAAAGCAGACATGACGCATCTATACCAAAGCAATGATGCGACACCAACCAAACCTTGACCCGCAGCCAATAAATGCACATCTTTGATTTAGGTTATGAGGGAGCATTACACATGAACGACGCCGTTTTACCGGAACTGATATTTCAGCTATTGGGTGAAAACATTGTTATTGTCCTGCTGGCGATTGCGATCATTTCCGCAGTGGTGCTGGGCGTTCGCATCGTTCCACAATCAGAAAAACATGTTGTGGAACGCTTTGGTCGCCTGCACAGCGTTTTGGGGCCGGGTATCAACCTAATTGTTCCCTATCTGGATCGCGTGGCGCATAAAATTTCGGTTCTAGAACGTCAGTTACCCACGGCGATGCAGGATGCCATCACGGCGGACAACGTTTTGGTGAAGGTGGAAACAAGTGTGTTTTACCGCATCACGCAGCCTGAAAAAACCGTTTATCGAATCCGTGATGTGGACGATGCAATCGCGACAACGGTTGCGGGTATTGTGCGTAGTGAAATCGGTAAACTGGAATTGGATGAAGTTCAGTCAAACCGTAATGACCTTATCGAAAAAATTCGCGCCTCGGTTGCCACGATGGTGGATGATTGGGGGATCGAAGTCACCCGTGCAGAAATCCTGGATGTGAACTTGGATGATGCGACGCGTGCGGCCATGCTACAACAGTTGAACGCAGAACGCGCGCGCCGTGCCCAAGTCACCGAAGCCGAAGGGCAAAAGCGTGCGGTTGAATTGGCCGCTGATGCGCAACTTTATGAAGCCGAGCAGATCGCCAAAGCACGCCGCATTCAGGCCGAGGCCGAAGCATTTGCAACATCCGTTGTTGCACAAGCCATTGCCGAAAACGGGATTGAGGCCGCGCAATATCAGGTTGCCCTTAAACAGGTTGAGGCATTAACAGCCGTTGGCAACAGCGAAGGCAATCAAACGGTGATCTTGCCCGCAAACGCATTGGATGCCTTTGCAGATGCGTTTAAAATGTTGAAAGGACGCGGATAATGGCAATCATTGAAACATGGTGGGCATGGGTGGCATTCGGCATTGTGTTAATGCTGCTTGAATTGATGATGCCATCCTATTTATTCTTGGGCTTTGGGTTTGGCGCAATTGTGACGGGCATAACGCTTGCGCTTGGGATCACGATGTCAGCACAATATCTGATGCTGCTTTTTGCGATTGCGTCATTGATCAGTTGGGTTTTATTGCGACAGGTTTTCAAACTCCCGAAAGGGAACGTTCAAACCTTTGATCACGATATCAACGACAATTGAAATGGGTCAGCGGTGGCGCCAACGATTGACAATCGGGTAACGGCGATCCAGCCAAAATGCCTTGGGTGACAAACGTGCGCCCGGGGCGGATTGGAACCGTTTATATTCACTGATGTACAAAAGATGCTGAACGCGCAGCGCGTCTTCTTTGGGGAACCCTGATGCGACGCAATCATCAATCGATCCATCCTGATCCACCAGAATCGTTAGAATACCGTCCAGAACATAGTAATCTGGTAGGCTGTCACTGTCTTTCTGATCTGGACGCAACTCGGCACTTGGTGGTTTTTCGATGATATTTGCGGGGATCACGGCCCCCGCTGGGCCCCACATCCAATCGCGATGCTGTTCATTGCGCCAACGGCAAATTTCAAAGACACGTGTTTTATACAAATCTTTAATCGGATTATATCCGCCCGCCATATCGCCATATATGGTGGCATATCCCACTGCGACTTCGGATTTATTCCCTGTGGTCAAAAGCATTTCACCAAACTTATTTGAAACAGCCATCAACAATAACCCGCGCAAACGGGATTGGATGTTTTCCTCTGTCAAATCTGGATTGGTCCCCTCGAATAAGGGGGCAAGCGTATTCGTGATCGCCGTGCGCCCCTCTGCGATAGGCAAGTAATCGTATCGGCAACCAAGGTTTTCGGCCATATCTTTGGCATCACTCAGGGATTCATCGGATGTGTATTCAGAGGGCAGCATGATACAGCGCACATTTTCCGCACCTAATGCATCCGCCGCAATGGTCGCGACCAACGCGCTATCAACCCCACCAGAGAGACCCAAAAGCACCTTAGAAAATCCAGATTTTGCACAGTAATCCCGCAGCGCAATCGTCATGGCGTGATAATCCGCCTCCAATTGATCTGGGACCTTGGATTTCACAGAATCGGCAATACGCCATCCTTGGTCTGTGCGATTTAGAGTCAGTTCCGTAACGCTTTCCTCAAACATTGGCAGCATCGCGGCCAATTCACCGGCTGGATTCAAGGCAAAGCTACAGCCATCGAAAATTTGATCATCCTGTCCACCTGTCAGGTTCAAATAAATTAGGGGCAAACCGCTTTCGACAACGCGGGACACCATCAAATTCAGGCGCACATCCAATTTACCGCGATAATAGGGCGACCCATTGGGGATGAACAAAAACTCGGCACCCGTCTCTTCAAGCGTTTCAACAACATCGCTGTGCCATGCATCTTCGCATATTGGGCTACCGATGCGCACACCATTGATCACATAGGGGCCGCTGACTTGACCGGGTTCAAAGATGCGCACCTCATCAAAGACCGTTTCATTCGGCAAATGATGCTTTTTGACAATCGCCTGAATGTCGCCGCCATTTAAAATGAAATAGGCGTTAAACAGCGCCCCGTCTTCTACCCATGGACCACCAATGCCCAGCGCAGGACCATCAGCGCACTCTTTGGCCAGCGCCCGCACAGCATCCATCGCATCATATTGAAACGCGGGCTTCATCACCAAATCTTGGGTGTTATATCCCGTTATAAACATTTCAGGCAGTGTTACAAAATCGCTGCCTTGCGCTGCGCCTTGCAACCACGCCTGTTTTGCCTTGGCTGCATTGCCCTCCAAATCCCCAACTGTGGGGTTCAATTGTGCGATTGTTATGCGGAATTGATCAGTCATAGCCTCTGCCTTGGCATATAAGTATTGCGATGCGCGTTGGCGTCTAGCCATATCGGCAAAATTCGGGATGGTACAGTGGGTTTTCGTGACCGCGACGATCAGGCGTCCTCGACCTCTAAAACACCAGGCAAGGATTTCAGCGCACCTTTAATTTGCGGGTTCACAACAAAATCCTGACCGACATCCAATTCAACTTCACCAGGCAGTTCAGGGTTCATCAAGCACAGGAAAACGGGCCCCTTGGTGCCCGATTGTGCATTTGCCTGATCCAAGACGGACGAAATCGCAGAGAAGGCAGCCTCGGCCTCAACAAATATGCGCAGACCTTTGGAGCCCAAATCCGCCACAGCAATATCAACGGGGGCAACAGAGCGACCCAGCAATTTAAGTTGGTCAGCCTCCATTGTGGCTTCTGCGGTGATGACCACCTTTTGTCCCGTTTCCAAATGTTCGCGCGACTTTTCCAACGCCTCGGAAAACAGTGTCACTTCGTACGCGCCTGTTGGATCGGATAATTGGCAAAATGCAAATCGGTTTCCGCGGGCGGATTTACGTTCCTGCCTGCCCGCCACAACGCC
>JAKMGV010000120.1 GCA_022424725.1 Paracoccaceae bacterium | reverse complement strand
TATGTATCGATGCCCGCACCATCCGAAATGTCCCCCACACTGGCAACTTCTGGATCGCAATATGTAACCCTTGGGATGTGGTCTTTTCTGACCTTGGCAGGCAGGCCAAACAAGGCAGAGCGCACAATCAAGGACGCATGATACCCTGCAACATGGGTGAACTGTTCCTGTCCAATGACATCACCAATTGCATAAACGGCACGGTTGGTCGTGCGCAAGCTATCATCCACCCTGATCCCAACATCCGTGGTTTCAATACCCGCTGCAGACAGATTTAGCCCATCAATATTCGCGCGCCGCCCCGTGGCGACCAAAATATGCGAGCCCTGTATCATTTGATCATCGCCCAAGATAATCGACTTGGTCGCTCCGTTTTCTTTGATGCTGATCACATCACAGTTTTCGAAAACCGTAACGCCATCCTGCAATAATTTCGTGCGCACAATTTCACGTGTTTCTGTGATTTCACGTGGTAAAATTTCAAATCGTTCAATCAACGTTGTTTTGATACCCAGTTGTGCGTGTGCCTGTGCCATTTCCACGCCAATTGGCCCACCCCCAATAATGATTAAATGGTCGGGTCGATTGCGGTTTTCGAAAAAGGTTTCGTTTGTGAAATATGCCACCGCGTCCAACCCATTGATGGGCGGTGCGATGGGGGTCGCCCCAGTCGCAACAACAATTCGTCGCGCAGTTAGGGTTTCTTCGCCCACACGCACTGAATTTTTTGATGCAAATTCTGCATAACCACGGATAACGCGAACGCCCAAGCCTTCAAAACGTTCTTGGCTATCATGGGGTTCAATGGCGGCAATGGTTTGGCGCACATGACGCATGACTGATGCATAATTCACCGTCACATCGTGACAGGACACACCCAAGTTTTGAGCAGATGCTGCGCCCTTGGCACGACGTGCCGCTTCGATCAGGGCCTTTGATGGGACACAGCCTGTGTTTAAACAATCGCCGCCCATTTCGCCGCCTTCTATCAAAACAACGCGTGCGCCCATTTGCACAGCGCCCGCAGCAACCGAAAGCCCCGCTGAGCCCGCACCAATAACCACCAGGTCCGTATCAAACTTCATCAGAGTTTCCCTTGTTCAAAATGATCGGCAGCGCCGACAATGCCGCCAACCCCAACAGCGGTCCCAGCACATTTGGTGACCAGATAATCGACAAATCGGGATCACCCCCAGTGGCAAGTATCTCTCCCAGACCGACACCGATCCATGTATACACAAGTCCCCCTGGCAAAATGCCAACCAAGGTTGTCCATGCAAAATGAATGGTGCGCACACCCACAACAGCGGGTACAATATTGGCCACAAAAAACGGGACAATTGGGACAAGGCGCAGGATCAAAAGCATGCTGATTTCATGAGTGCGCAACCCACGAAAAAGACGCGCGACAGTCCCATCTGATTGGTCAATACGCGCGGCAAGTGCTGAACCAAATCCCAGTCTTATCGCCATAAAAATGGTAATGGCCCCCAATGTCGCCGCAGTCACATTGAAGAGCGTGCCAAGCCACAAGCCAAACAAAAAGCCCCCAACCAATGACGCAATTGCGGCCCCGGGCAGCGAAAAAGAAACGATCGCAAAATAGATCAAAAGGAATGAAGCAGCCATCAAAACAGGGTGCTCTTGTCGGTAGGACAACAGACTGGCCTGATTGTCACGCAGACTATCAAGATTAATGTAATCGCCTAATAATAGACTGCCAAGCACACCACCCAAGACGAGTACTGCAAGTGGAAATAGCTGTTTCATGGTCACCTCATTGCCTCATAAGAAGCCTGCTTTGGGTCAAAATGCCAGTGCCTTCACAAAGGGGTGATTATTTCTGTTGTTTTGTGAAGAAATATGCCAAAAATCCTTCAAATCTGAAACATAGACTGCCGCTTGCGAAAAAATGTTGCAAAAGCATTCAGGCGGGTTTGACTTATCTTTAGATGCCCCTTATACGCAGCAGCTCAGAATTACATTTGGCGCGAATCTGGTTTTGCGTCGATCAAAAACGGAGACGGAGCGATGAAACGCACCTTTCAACCATCAAACTTGGTTCGCAAACGCCGCCACGGTTTTCGCTCGCGTATGGCGACAAAGAACGGCCGTAAAATCCTAAACGCACGTCGTGCGCGCGGCCGGAAGTCATTGAGCGCGTAATTTACGCGTCATCGACAAAAGTTCCAAGGCACCGCCAGTTAGGAGTGTGAGCATGTCAGATGGACAGCACACAAATACCCTGCAAGCGGTGTCTTTTTCTGTTTCTGGCATACAAGTCATTGAAAAGCGTCCCGACTTTTTGCGCGCAGCGCGTGGACAACGCCATCATTCCAAAACAGTCATCGTTCAAAAATTTGACCGCAAGGACGGCGCGGGAATTCGCGTGGGTTTCACCTGTTCAAAAAGGGTTGGAAACGCCGTGCTGCGCAATCGGACCAAACGGCGTTTGCGGGCGGCCGCACAAATGATGCTGGCACAACACGGTCAATTGGGGTGCGATTACGTTTTAATCGGCAAAAACGACACTACAGCGAATTTGCCGTTTGATCGACTGCAGTCAGATTTGAAATATTGCTTATCACAACTTGCGCACGAGGGCACGAAATGAGCCCACTTGCATGGATATTCTCGCTCCCTGTTAAGGGGTATCGTGTTATCTTTTCGCCATGGGTTGGTTACAATTGTCGTTTTCAACCAACCTGCAGCCAATACGCATTAGACGCCCTGAAAGAACACGGCGGCCTGATCGGTGGGTTTTACGCCGCGCGACGTATCTTGCGATGCAATCCATGGGGCGGATGTGGTTATGATCCCGTTCCGCCCAAAAAAGACCCATCAAACACGTAGTGCTAGCCCACCATCCCGCGTTTTGGTGCGGGTTGGAATGGATGTACGATCAATTTCACCGCAAATCGTCAAATAGACATCTTGCAAAAAATGCGTGTCATCAAAATACCATGTGTGACCGTGGTTGAACGATTCATCGCGAAAACGGTTGTCATAATAATCACCGCAATGAACATCCGCAACTTTGTCATGCAATGGGAACTCTAATCCACGTCTGCCAGCGCGCGGTGCGACACCAATACGTTTTACGCCAGAAACTGACAGCGCGTTATCGAATGGATTGTGGTAATTCGTTAATCGCGCACAATGCCGATATAATGACGATGATTTCGGGTTACCTGCAGCTAATACGAAACTGATACATCCGCACCGACCAACATAACCTGGCTAACGGACCAACTTTTTTGCGCGATATCTGCTGTATCGTCGGCATCATCAAATGCCTCTCGCACAACATAGGCCCCCATCGAATGCGCCAGAACATGCATGTCGATTTTGCACGCGGGCTCTTGCATTTTTGCGAATGCATGAATGCCATGTTTCACCAACATCAATGCCGACTTTTTGGCATCGTGGCGATCCTCAAGATAGTTCAGAACATTATCTGCTGATGGCCAATCAAAACTCACAACAACCCCATCAAAGCCATTGTGTTCCAGCCCGCGCTGCAATTTTCGTTGGCGTTCCAAAACGGTTTCCTGGGAGTTATTGTACCCATGCACATAAAATACAATGTCGCCCGTCGTTTGTGTGTTCCGCGTGCCTGAACTGGCCTGTTCTAAAACGGCGTCGCACCACGTGCGAGGGGACATTTTATGACGAAATTTTGGGCCATCCTCATCGGACGGCACGCCCAAGAAATAAACAGCCCCTGGTTCATTGCTAAATCCATCTGCAGATTTGGAACGGGCAACCAACATATAATCCATAATTAAATCTCCTAATAAAATAGGAGTAATGTACCACATTTAGTGGATTTAAGAAACAACATTGCTTGTGCAACATCTTTGGATTCAGTACATCGGCAGCATGTTAGATGACCTTGATGATATCCACCCATTGTTCGCGGGTGCCCCCTCGACAACCGAGTTCAAAAAATTGCGCAAGCGCATTGTGCGCAATGTGCGGGAGGCGATTGAACAATTTGGCATGATTGAGCGGGATGCGCGGTGGTTGGTGTGTTTATCGGGAGGCAAAGACAGCTATACGCTTTTGGCTGTATTGTACGAACTGAAATGGCGGGGCCTTTTGCCCGTTGAAATTTTGGCCTGTAATTTGGATCAGGGTCAACCTGGGTTTCCCGCAACAGTCCTGCCTGAGTTCTTGGAAAAAATGGGCGTCCCCCACCGCATCGAATATCAGGACACCTATTCCGTGGTCATGGACAAAGTTCCAGAAGGCCGAACATTCTGTGCCCTGTGTTCCCGTCTAAGACGGGGGCATTTGTACCGAATCGCCCGCGAAGAGGGGTGTTCAGCCGTGGTTTTGGGGCATCACCGCGATGATATGTTGGAAACATTTTTTATGAACCTGTTTCATGGCGGACGTTTGGCAACAATGCCCCCGAAACTTGTGAATGAAGAAGGTGATTTGTTCGTTTATCGCCCTCTTGCATTTGTCGCAGAAAAAGACTGCGAAAATTTTGCGCGTGCCATGCAATACCCGATCATTCCCTGTGATCTGTGTGGATCACAGGATGGTTTGCAGCGTCAGCAAGTGAAACAAATTTTAGACCAATGGGAAAAGAACTCTCCTGGTCGTCGTCAGGTGATGTTCCGCGCCCTGATGAACGTACGTCCATCGCATTTGGTTGATCCAAAACTATTCGATTTTGCGGGGTTGATGCGCGATCCTGATAAATTTGAATTAAATTCGGGCGACATTCCGAATTTACGTTAAGCGCGTCTTAGCATTCTCGCTTCACCTTGGGTGCATTGCGGCATTAAGGGGACGCTCAACATGGGCATCATCGATAAATTTGACGATACGGTTCGGTTAAATCTGCGTCGATTTGGATTAACTGCGCTGCCATTATTTTCCGTAACCGTGGCCTTGAACGCCCCGCTAGAGGTAGCATTGTTGTGCGGCACATCCTGTTCTGCGCTGGCGCTACTGGGGTCACGCCCCGCAAAAATTCGCCCTACTGTTGGCAGACAGATGTATCGCACGGCACAGTATTTATTGGCCAACTTTACACCCTTTGCTGAAACTTCAACGATCAAACCCTGTCTATTATTTGCAATGCAACTCGACGGGCTTGATGCATGGCGCGCGCGATTTGGGCGAGAGGCGACGCGGACGCTGTTGCAGCATGCCTATGATCGCATCGATGGCGCATTGCGAAATGACGATGTTGTTGTCCACACATCTGATCATCAATTTTACGCGCTGGTGGTGGTCAACGATCTCTGTGATTTGGCAGCGACACTGGCCATCGGAAACCGTTTGCAAAAGGCAATTGACCCCGGTTTCCAAATCGACGGAAGGAAACATTATTTCAGCCTATCCGTGGGCATCGCGGACAGTCGGCATTATCCACAAGTTACCGCCAAAAGATTGGTCCGCAGCGCCAACAGCGCGCTGAACCGAGCGCGGTATTCGGGTGATGGCCAAATGCGTTTGTTTTCGCCTGACATGGACCAAAACGCAAAATCAAAACCACGTGTCACGAGCCCCGCTCTGCGAACCGCGCTTTATGATCGCAAAATTCGGGCTTGGTTTCAGCCGCAAATTTGCGCCAGATCAGGTCAAATTTTGGGATTTGAGGCATTGGCGC